>NZ_JAFHKK010000013.1 GCF_016937535.1 Sulfurospirillum tamanense
CACATAAGGGTTGTTATTGCCAAATACGCCACAATCAAAAAACCTTTTTTTATTTTTACTGCAATTCTAGCAACATTTTTAAAAACCTACACCTTTTAACACATATTTAACACCCTGTAGTTATACTTTTATCACTTAAAGTGATTGGCAAAACATGACCCGTAAACATTTTTTTTTCGTAGTATCTTTAGTGCTTTTTGGGGTATTTAGTGGAGAGCTTTATTTGCTTTATAATTCTTCTATATCCTCTTCTTCTTTCACCGCTGTGACGGGTTTTGCCACTCCTGCTTTTCACTCTAACCATCTGTTTTTGCGCCACCCGCTTACCCAGCCCCCGTGGAGTGTATTTGACACCCACCCCGAACTTCGCGAACACGTGCGCGGGAGTTTTGTTCAAACAGGTATTCTTCCATGAGGACACTGTTTGATTACACCCTGCACTCCTTGGGGAGGTTTGGGCGCAAGAACTTACTTATCGGTTTCATTTTCACCCTTTTGGTTTGGCTTTTGAGCACGTCACTCATGATTACCCATAGCCTAAAACACGCCTTTTTACACAGCGCTTCTTCTTTGCCAGCACTCACGGTTCAGCAACTTCAAGGTAACCAAACTGTGCCCATTTCCCCTGCGATTTTGGAGCCTTTTTGGAGGATTGCAGGAGTAAGTATGGTGCAAGGGCGGGTGTGGGGGATGTATTATTTGGAACTTGATAACCTTTATGTTAGCCTTGTGGGCATCGAACCTTATGTGGAGCAGTACAATACTCTTGCTTCAAGTGCGCACCTAGAAGCATTGGATACTCCCTTTCCGCCCATGCTCACCTCCCCTTCTTTGGTCCATTTGCTTAAGAAATATATGTCTGGCGATTCCCTTTCTTTTTTAAAACACGGTGGTGGGTTTGAAAGACTCACTCTTGCTGGAACCTTCGACCCCGAACTTTCCTTACTGAGTAATGATGTCATCCTCATGCCCATGGCGCAAGCGCGCGCCATTTTAGGTTTACCACAAGGCTACACCGATGCTTTTGTTAAGGTGCCCAACGAAGAAGAGATTGGCACCGTGGCTTCTAAAATCGCCGCGCAAAACCCCACTTTGCGTATTCTTTCCAAAGAGGCACTCATCCAACGTTACTTAAGCTTGTACGACATGAAAGGTGGATGGTTTTTGGCACTAAGTTTGGTTTGTTTTGCAACCTTTGCCATGATTTTATACGATAAAGCCAGTGGTTTAAGCTCCCAAGAAAAACGCGAAATTGGGATCTTAAAAGCGCTGGGATGGGAAGTAGAACACATCATTAAACACAAACTCACCGAAGCGGCCCTCATTAGCGTGGGTGGCTTTTTAACGGGCTTCACTCTCGCCCTTGGGTACGTGTTTTTCTTAGACGCCCCGCTTTTGCGACTTATCTTTACGGGCTACAGTGCCCTGCGCCCTGCTTTTTCCCTTCCTTTTTCTTTAGATGTACCACTTTTTTTCCTGCTCTTTTTTGCTACCGTACCGCTCTACCTTGCCGCTTCTGTCATTCCTGCATGGAAGGCGAGCGTGGAAGATGCGGGAGAGGTGATGCGATGATTCAAGCAGAACACGTCAGCAAAGTTTTCAACGAAGGTACACCCCAAGAGTTTCAAGCCCTTTGGGATATTTCCTTACATGTAAAGCAAGGAGAATGCGTGTTGTTAAAGGGGGTGAGCGGGAGCGGCAAAAGCACCTTGCTTGCCCTGTGCGCGGGTCTTTACCAACCTAGCCACGGCACCGTCCATGTGGCCTCCAAACCGCTCTCTTCCTTGCCTGAGCACTTCGCTTCGCGCCTTCGCCGTCGGCATATTGGCATCATTTTTCAGCAATTTCACCTCATTCCAAGACTGAGTGTTTTAAACAACCTGGCCCTCCCCGCTTTGCCTGATGGCATAGACATCACCCCGCGTGCCGAGTCACTTTTGAAACGCTTTGGCCTTTTTGAGCGCCAACACACCCTTGCTTCTTTCCTCTCAGGCGGCGAACAACAGCGAGTAGCGCTCATACGCGCGCTCATCAACGACCCCGACATTATCCTTGCCGATGAGCCCAGCGCTAACCTCGATGTCACCCTAACCAAAGAGCTTTTAAAAACCTTCGATACCTTGCGTGAAGCGGGAAAAACCTTGCTCATCGCCACTCACGACCCCTTACTTTTAGCATGGAACAGCAACCATGTAGAACTTTCCCACGGGCGGCGTGTGTGATTTTGGCAAACCCTTACGTGCAAACCCTCCTTTTGGTGGAGGGAATTTTGCTCTTTTTAGGACTTATAGCGCTCTTGGCTTCTTTGCGCATCGGCCTTGACTTTGATCCCCGCCTTACCACCTCTTACCAGTATGGACTCAATAAAAAAAGCTACCTTGTTGGCACGATTATCATGTTTATCTTACTGCTCAAGCTCCCTTTGTTTTTTTTCTTTATCTGGGTGATTGATGGGCTTTCTTTACATGTATTAGGCGCCATGTGTGGGGCAGGCATTGTTAGTGCGACCCCGTGGGGGGCGTGGATGTTTTTTGTCAAAATCCTTACACTTTTTTTGTTGTGCGCCTGGATTTTGCTGCACCGTGTGGATTTAAGCGAAACCACTTACCCTTTTACGCGAAAAAAATTCTTGCTTTTTCAGGGGCTCTTTTTTATTTTAGTAGTCGAGTTTTTGCTTGAACTTGCCCATTTTCTCAACATCCCCACCGACACGCCCGTGGCCTGTTGTAGCATCTTGTTTGACCAAACCAGTAACAACCCTTGGTATGAAAACAGCGTCATTTTGGGGTTCTTTTTTGGTCTTTATGGTTTGCTTGGCCTGTTGCGTTACTTGTGCCGTCCGATTCTTTTCAGCCTTTCTAGCTTCTTGTGGATGGCGGTGACCATTCAGGCTCTCATTCGTTTTTTTTCTCCTTATGTGTACGAACTTCCTACGCACAAATGTCCTTTTTGCCTTTTACAAAGTGAATACTATTTTGTGGGCTACTTTATCTATCTTTTGTTGTTTCTAGGTGGTCTTGGTGCTCTTTTTGCCCTTGTTAGCGCCACACTTCAGCGTCCTGTGAAAAATTTTTGGTACACTCTCTCCTTTACATGTAACACCCTTCTTGTGATGGTGTTAAGCGCCTACCCCCTTGGGTATTTTCTTAGAAATGGGGTGTGGCTTTAAAGGACAATAATGACACCAGAAACCAAAGGACTACTTATCACTTTAGCAGGTGTAGCATTAATGAGTGCCGAAGCGCCACTCATTCGCCTTGCTAACGCACCAGGGGTGGTGGTTGGGGTCTATTTTGGCCTTTTTGTTTTACTCTCCACACAGCTCATCTTACTTTCCCAAGGCGTCAAGACATGGAGGCAAAGCTTAAGCGCACAACCCCAAGGTGCCCTTTTGGCGGGTCTTTGCATGGGTGTGGGAAACTACTGTTTTGTGATGGCCGTTTCTCTCACAGGTATCGCCAACACGGTTTTAATCCTCGCTAGCGCTCCCGTGGTGAGTGCACTCATTGCCCTTGTGATTTTAAAAGAACCCACGCCTTTGCGTATTTACATAGCAACTTTTTTTGTGTTTATTGGGCTATATATCATCCTCTCGGATGATCTTGGTACGGGGGATTTTCACGGGAACCTCTACGCCATGGGGGCTGTAGTGTGCATGTCTTTTTTGTTTGTTACTCTCTCGCGCTATAAAAAAGCCAGTCGGGTAGCTTTTGTCTCGTTCGGTGGGTTTTTTATGGCACTTTTTTGTGGGCTGAGTTTTTCATTTGAGATTTCCCTGCAAGGACTCTTTTTTGTGGCACTCATGGGACTTTTTGTCACCCCTTTTTCACGTATTTTAATTGGGACGGGGACTCAGTATCTTATTCCTGCACATATGGGGTTGCTCATTATCGTAGAGAGTGTTTTGGCGCCCTTTTGGGGGTGGTGGTGGCTAGACGAAGTTCCTACACAAGCAACACTTTTAGGAGGCGCTATCATCCTAGGCGCCATTACCCTCAACTCCCTAGCAACCCTTAAGCGCCACTAAAACGTATGCCATTTTCATCAAGGGTAATGGCACCCTCTTCTTGAAGCTGCGTGAGTGCCTGCTTATAGGCTTTCTTACTTAAACCAAAATAAGCATATACTTCCTCAGGGGTGGCCTTGTAGGCAAAAGGGAGTGCGTAACCATTAGCGCGTAAAACACTAAGGACTTTTTCCTTGGCAAAAACATCACCTTTTTCTAAGGGGCGCAAAGAGAGGGTTATCTTGCCATCTTGGCGCACTTCCTTGATGTAGCCCTTGGTGCGCTTCCCTACATGTAAAGGTTCAAACACTTCATTATGAAAGAGCATTCCCGTGAAACGGTTGTTAACAATAGCCTTAAACCCAAGAGGTGTAGAGGCAAGGACAAACAACGCTACCTCGTCCCCTGTGGAAAAATCTGGGCGACGCGTGGTGAGAAACTTGCCAAATTTTTCCACGCCAATGAGGCGGTTGGTTTGCTCGTCCAAACTCACCCGAATAACCCGTTTTTGGCCAACTTTAAAGGGTGTTTTTTGAAACTTTACGGGCACAAATAACTCTTTTGGCAAGCCCCAATCGCAAAAGGCACCAAAGGAGGTAACATCCTTCACTTCCAGAAGAGCAAATTCCCCCAAACGCGCCTCAGGCATGCGCGTTGAAGCAACTAGCCTGTCTTCGGAGTCTGTGTAGACAAACACGTCTAGGGTTTGACCTATCTCCATCGTAATGGAAACATAGGCGTTAGGAAGTAAAACCTCTTCCCCATCACCCGCTTTTAAATACAATCCTGGGTCACTTTTTCGCTCAATCATGAGCTGATTTATACGGCCTATCTGCAAAGTTTGTGTCACCTGAAACTCTCCACTAAATTTCCAACAAGTAAATTCCAGCCATCCACTAGCACGAAGATAAGCAACTTAAAAGGCATCGAAATCATCACCGGCGGCAACATCATCATCCCCATACTCATAAGAACAGAGCTCACCACCATGTCAATCACCAAAAAGGGCAAGTAGAGCAAAAAGCCTATCTCAAAGGCTGTTTTGAGCTCGCTAATCATAAATGCAGGTACCGCCACAGTCAACGGCACATCTTGGACGGTGGCAGGGTTTTCAAGATTACGAATTCGAAAGAAAAGGGCCAAATCTTTTTCCCTTGTGTTGCGAATCATAAACTCTTTAAAGGGCTCAACGCCCAGAGCAAAGGCTTCTTGATAACTGATTTCTTCCGCAAGATAGGGTTTTACTCCTACCTCATAAGACTGTTTTGCGATAGGCTCCATGATGAAAAAGGTTAAAATCAGTGCCAAGGAAATAACCACCGTATTGGGTGGCATTTGCTGGGTGCCGATAGCTTGGCGCAAAAAAGAAAAAACAATAACGAGGCGCAAAAAACTCGTCATCATGAAAATCAACGAAGGCGCGAGGGCCAAAAGGGTTAAAACAATAAGAACATTAAGACTTGTGACCAATTGTTCGGGTGAACTTGGTGCGCTGAGGCTTAAATTAACAGTAGGAATGGTTACGGGATCATCCACGCCAAGTAAAGAGGCGCTTAGAAAAAATATCCCAAAAAGAATTCTCACTGTGCACCTTGCTGGTCAAGAACACTTTGCTGGGCTGCGTTTTTATTGTCTTTATTGAGTGAATAAAAATGCAAATCCACGCGCCTGTTTTTGGCACGCCCTTCTGCTGTGGCATTGGATGCTAAAGGCTCATAAGAAGATTTTCCAGAAGCCACTACGCGCTCAGGGCTTACATTGCTCAAAAGCAACTCTTTAATCACACTCACTGCACGGGCAGAGGAGAGCTCCCAGTTGTCCCTAAAAGGACTATCTTGTGAAGGGGGCTCACTGTCTGTGTGGCCTCTTGCGTTAATATGCAGATCTTCAGGAAGCTGTTGTATTACCATAGCGATGCGCTTTAAAAATAAAATTGCATCGTCATTATCAATAGCCGCAGAACCCGCTCGAAAGAGTAAATTAGAGGGCAAACGTATAATAAATCCATCCTCAGATTCCTCCAAAGTCACCTCAGGAGAACCTGTTGCTTTAAGCATTTCATTAACATCTGTGATGGTACGTGAAAGAGTTTTTACCCGTTGTGCCGTTTCTTCTTGTTGCTCAATGGGCGTGGCTTGCTGTTGCCGTTCGCGACTGATTTCTGTCTTTGTCCCGCCTTCTAGGACACTCAGCGCGCCTGCAAGGGAGCCGATGGCTTCTTGTACTTTTTTAGCATCCATGGTGGACATGGAGAGCAAAAGTACAAAAAAGCAGAGCAATAAAGACATCAAATCACCAAAAGCTGCCAACCAGTTTGGCAAACATTTGGGGCAATTACAAGGATCTTTTTTCTTGGCCATGAATTACTGCTTACTCAAACTGGCTCGTGCGCTCATTGGGCGGCAAAAAGGAGAGAAGTTTTGCCTCCAAAGTTCGGGGGTTATCGCCAGCTTGAATCGCCATAATACCTTCCAAGATAAGCGTTTTGGCCAAGGTTTCATCACTGTCGCGAATAAGTAAAATATTGTTAACAGGTGCGCCTACAATGTTTCCAATCATAGCGCCGTACATGGTCGTGAGCAAGGCTACGGCCATCGCTGGACCAATGGCAGAGGGGTCTGCCATGTTTAACAACATCGCTACGAGGCCGATGAGCGTACCAATCATCCCCATGGAGCCCGCAAACCCTGCCATGCGGTCAAAAATATCGGCGTTACTTTTATGGCGCGCACTGGTTTGTTCCATCTCAATTTCAAGCAAATCGCGGATATTGTCTGGCTCATTGCCATCCACTGCCATGGAAAGGCCTTTGCGCAAAAAGGCATTGGACTCGTTGTTGGCATCATTTTCCAAGGCCAAGATACCATCCCGTCGCGCTTTAGTGGAGTAATCTACCATTTTTTTAATCAACTCTGGAACATTTTCTTGTGGAGGCTTGATTGCAATCATAAAGATTTTAACCATGCTTTTCATCTGCTCCATCTTAAAACCGGTGAGCAGCGCACCTGTTGTACCGCCAAATACGATGAGAATAGAAGGAACATCGATATAAGGACCTACCCCTACACCCATAGCCATTGCGCCTGCTAAAAGTGCTAGCGTCAAGACTAACCCAACAACCGTTCCCAAATCCATGCGTTTACGCCCCTTGTGAAAGATGCGGATATTCTAGTTGCTTTTGGGTTAAAGATTGGTTAAAGAAGCCTTAAGTCTCCACAAATGGGTCTAAAGTGTTCTTTACATGTAAGGAAAAATGTAAGCCTGCCTTAACCTGCTTCTCACCTATTTTTGCTACAATACCTTTTTTTAATAAGGACGCTCCCATGAATCTTTCTATTGTCATCATGGCTGCAGGGTTTGGCACACGCATGAAGTCTTCTTTGCCAAAGGTTTTACACCCCATTAGCGGTCATCCGATGCTTTTTCACATCCTTTCCGAAGCCACAACATTAAGCGACGATATTCACGTGGTGCTCTACCACGAGCACGAAGCCATCAAAGCCGCGATGGCATCTTATTTTGAAGGCATTACCTTTGTCCTTCAAGACCATGCCAACTTCCCAGGCACAGGTGGGGCCATCAAAGCCGCGCACCCCAAATACGACACCGTACTTGTCTTAAACGGCGACATGCCTTTGGTGCAAGCAAGCACCCTCACTCCTTTGTTAAACCACGACGTAGCCGTTGTTATGAGCGTCTTTGAAGCGCGTAATCCCTTTGGGTATGGCAGGGTTGTGCTAGACGCCTCTTCTAACGTCGCACGCGTTGTGGAAGAAAAAGACGCCACAGCACAAGAAAAGGCGTTGCGCACGGTCAATGCAGGCGTGTACGTGTTTCAAAAAAAGTTTTTAGAAAACGCCCTGCCCAACCTGCGCAATGCCAACGCACAAAATGAGTATTACCTCACCGACCTTGTGGAAATCGCCACCAGCCAAGGCGAGGCAGTCAAGGCGGTTATGGTGGATGAAGAGGCGTTTATGGGCGTTAATTCCAAGCTTCACCTTGCTCAAGCCGAAACCGCCATGCAACAGCGCTTAAGGGAAAAATGGATGGAAGAAGGGGTGAGCATGCGCCTTCCCCAAACCATCTTTCTTGACGCTAGAGCGCGCTTTGAGGGGGAATGTTTTCTTGAAAATGGTGTGAGTATTTTGGGAGATTCAACTATCATTGCTTCATCCATCAAAGCCAACAGTGTCGTCGAATCAAGCACTATTGTTGATTCTACTGTAGGCCCCTTGGCACGGATTCGACCCCATTGTCACATTCAAGATTCCCACCTTGGCAACTTCGTGGAAGTTAAAAATTCTACCCTCAAAGGCGTTAAAGCGGGTCATCTTAGCTACCTTGGCGATGCGAGCATTGATGAGGGCACTAACGTGGGTTGCGGGACGATTACATGTAACTATGATGGCAAAGCCAAACACCGCACGCAGATTGGGAAAAATGTTTTCATCGGCAGCGACACTCAACTCATCGCTCCTGTTGTCATTGAAGATGATGTGCTCATTGCTGCGGGTTCGACCATCACGCAAAATGTTCCCACAGGAGCACTGGCCATCAGCCGCGCGAAGCTCTCCATCAAAGCGGGTTTTTTCCACCGTTTTTTCCCTACAAAGCAGTAGCCATGGAACATCTTTTAACCAGTCGACGGATTTTACTGGGCGTCACAGGAAGCATTGCCGCTTACAAAAGCGTTGAACTTGCCCGCTTGCTCATCAAAGCCGGAGCCAGTGTGCGCGTCATTATGAGCGAAGAAGCCAAACGTTTTGTCACACCTTTAACCTTTGAAGCCATCACAGGCGAGCGGGTTTTGCACGCAAAGAGCGAAGATTGGACAAACCAAGACAACCACATCCACGTCCACCGTTGGGCGGAACTTTTTTGCATCGCTCCGGCCACGGCCAACACCCTAAACAAACTCTCCCACGGCATTGCCGATGGGTTGTTACTGCAAACGGCTCTGGCGTGTCCTCATCCTCTTGTTTTTGCACCTGCGGCCAACACGCAGATGATAGAACACCCCGCCACACAAGCTTCTATTGCCTTGTTAGCGCAACGGGGAGCGAGCATTGTAGAACCAATTTCTAAACTCCTTGCCTGCCAAATTCATGGCAAAGGCGCCATGGCTGAACCTGAGACTATTTTTTGGTACATTGCCCAAGCGCTGCTTCAAACCCCTGCCCTCAAAGGCAAAAAAGTCCTTGTTACAGGCGGAGGTACCACCGAAGCTATTGACGCGGTGCGCTGTCTTAGCAACCACTCTAGTGGAAAAATGGCAGAAGCCCTTGCTCTTGCTCTTTTTCTCAAAGGCGCCAAACCTACCTTGCTTACCAGTGCTCCTGCTCACACGTTAAACGCTCCTTTTTCACGGATGAGTTACACCAATACGACCTCACTTAAACATACCTTGTTTGAAATACTAAGTGCCCATGAAGCGCTCATAATGGCGGCGGCTGTGAGTGATTACCTTCCTAAAAACACCCTTGAGGGCAAAGCAAAAAAAAGCGATTTGGGCAGTACGTGGGAGTTGTCTTTAGTGCAAAATGAAGACATTTTAATCCAGGCAGCAGCGACTGGCATACGGTGCATTGGTTTTAAAGCAGAAACAGACGCTAAAAATGCCCATGCTAATGCACGCGCCATGCTTGAGGCTAAAAAACTTGATGGTGTGTGCTTAAATATTTTGGACGACACGCTTACTTTTGGAGACGACCACACCCAACTGCACCTCTTAACACGCCACCAAGAAGTTACTTTCGAGCCCCTCAGCAAGCTTGAAGCTTCTTTAAAATTGGTCGAGGCCTGCTTTGCATGAACCTTGCCCAATCCCTTACCCGCGCCCTAAAACACCACCACACCATCCATTTTAATGCCGCCCTCCCCATTAGCATTGAAGTGCTTGAAAAAGTGGGTTACGGCCGCTATAGACTCAAGGTGGGGCACAAAGAAATGACCACAAAAAGTCATAAAGAATTAGAAGCAAGGGCACGCTATTGGGGGAATTTTACTGAGTCAAAAGAGGGAATTTTAACCATTAGTCACTTGCGTCCCAAGCCTCGCGTGCTTCAATCAGATGAACATCTTTTGGAAATGGAGTCTTTTGGATTTTTAACCCTTCTTCTTGAGTCCAAAGAGCCTTCTTTGGTTTTAAAACAGTGGTTATTAAATGAACTGTATCATGCGCAAAGCAAGGTCTTTTTTCACACTCTAACTTCCATGCTTTTGGCGCTCCATGAGGGCATTGTTCATTTGCCTTTGCGCATAGAGGGTCGCCAGTTTCTTCTTCAGTGGAGGGAGTATAAGAGTTTAAACGACACTTTGATAGACTTTTACCTTGCCTATGAAAACCTTGGCGCCCTAAGAGGAACACTAAACCCAATGAAACATACCCTTAGCCTTGAAACACTGTTTGAGCGTACGGCACTGTTTTTAAGCCACCACACTTCCACACTCCCTTACGCTATCACCTTTTCACTCAATGACACACTTGAACCTCTCTGGGAAGGCACCCATGCCTTACTTGATGTGAGAGGATAGCCCTATGCATCCCTTATCACACCTAGCTATCATCATGGACGGAAATGGCCGTTGGGCGAACGAGCAAGGATTAACGCGCACCAAAGGACATGAAAAAGGGGCTGTAGTGGTACGCGAAGTCACGACTTATGCAGCCAAATACGAAATCAACAGACTCACTCTTTATGCTTTTAGTACTGAAAATTGGAAACGTCCGCGCACTGAAGTGGATTTTTTAATGAAGCTTTTGGCACGCTTTCTAAAACAAGAGCTTCCCACTCTTTTGGCGCACAATATTCGCTTTGATGTTATTGGCGACATGGGTCCATTTTCCCAATCCCTTAAAAAATCCATCGCGCACACCAAAGAAGCCACTGCCAACAACACGGGACTCACCCAGGTTCTCGCCCTCAATTACGGTGGTTTGGATGAGATTACACGCGCAGCACAGCGTCTTGTAGATGCTCATGCACCCATCACAACCGCAACACTCGAAACCGCTCTTGATGATCCCACTCCTGTGGATTTGCTCATTCGCACGGGAGGTGAGATGCGTTTGTCTAATTTTCTTTTGTGGCAAGCAGCCTATGCAGAATTACGTTTTACGCCCACACTGTGGCCCGCCTTTACATGTAAAGAACTTGAAACTCTCATTAACTCCTACTATCAAAGCGTTCGTCGTTTTGGAGGACTTTAGGATGATTATAGGATTTATGGGACTGCTAGGTTTGTGCGTTGGGTCATTTTTAAACGTAGCGATTTATCGCCTTCCTGAGGGTAAAAGTGTTTTATTTCCAAGTTCCCATTGCCTTACATGTAAAACACCCCTACGGTGGTATCACAATGTTCCACTTCTTTCTTGGCTGTTTCTCCGGGCTAAATGCGCTACATGTAAAGCACCCATCAGCATCCAATACCCTCTTGTGGAACTTATATGTGCAGGGCTTTTTATCTTTGTAGCCCTTCGAGAACCTTTGGCAGAAGGGGTCTTTTTAGGACTTGTGTTTGCCTTGCTTTTTGCCCTTTCTCTCATTGACTTTCGCTACAAAGCTGTTCCTGATGGGCTCAGCTTTCCCGCCCTTGGCGTAGCACTCCTAAGCGGCAATGTATTGGTTTCTTTAGAACACGCGCTTATGTTTGCGGGCGGGTTTGCTTTATTGCGCATGGGTGTTTCCGCCTTTACCAAAAAAGAAGCGATGGGCGAAGCTGATATTCTTGTTGCCGCTATCATGGGTGCCATACTTGGAATCACCCTCGGGCTTGTGGCAATCTACTTGGCTGCCCTACTCGCGCTTTTTGCGTTTTATTTGCTCTCTAAAAAAGAGGTGGCTTTGCCGTTTATCCCTTTTTTATCTCTGGGGCTTTTTTTGACATACGTTTTTCAAACTCCCATTACAGGGCTCATTGAGGTTTATTATGGATAGAATCAACCGTTATTTTTTAAGCCATTTTTTCTCCATGTTTGGCTCTTTGTTTGCTACGCTTTTTTTCATTATGTCAATTGTCTTTTTTATCCAAATTGCGCGGGTTACTTCGGTGATTGAAATCACCTTTTTAGAGCTAGGAAAACTTTATCTTTTTATGTTGCCTCAAATTTTACTCTTTACAATTCCCATCTCTTTTTTCATTGCCCTGGGGTTGATGCTTTTTAAGCTTTCCCGCGAAAATGAGACCATTGTTCTTTTTACACTCGGGTACTCGCCTAAAAAAATAGCGCGTTTTTTCTTTGTTTTGGCCACGCTGACTTCGTTGCTTTTACTGGCCAACGCTCTTGTATTTTTACCCATTTCTGGGCAATTAAATAAAAATTTTATTGATTACAAGCGCACCAATGCCAGTCTCACGCTCAAGGCTGCTGAATTTGGCCAACGCTTTTCCGATTGGCTTGTGTTTATCGAAGGAAAACACGAAAAAGATGGCGGCGATGAGTATGAGCATGTCGTTATGTATGCAACAGGCGATGCAACCACCAACGAGCGTCTTTTGCTTGCCGAACAAGGTAGAATCACCAACGTACAAGGTGAGCTGGTTCTCTCGCTTGATGCGGGGCGCGGCTATGAATTCTCTCCCGCACGCATCCATGAACTTGTTTTTAATGAAATGTTTCTTCAAACTTATGGACGCGGTGATCTTTCTGAAGTGGTTTCGCTTGTAGAGTATTGGGCGGAAGCCAAGACCAACAAACGGCGTGCAGAGCGCATCTCTTTGGATATTCTTATTGCCCTTTTCCCTATGGCAACCGTTTTATTTGCGTTGAGCTTTGGAATTGTTACCTACCGTTACCAAAAAAAAGGGATTTATGGGGGAATTTTTCTTGTCTTATTTGTCTATTTTGCCCTTATTATGCTACTCAACAAAGCATTACCTTTATTGAGTATTCCTTTGATTTTTGGCCTTTTTTTACTCTTTTCTTGGCTCTATTTTCAGCGAAAAATTTTACGGAGGTACTAGTTGCGTGTGTTTTTGACCCTTGCTTATGACGGGTCACGTTTTGGAGGCTTTCAACAACAAATCCATGACACCAACACGGTCATGAACCACCTTATTGCCTCACTAAAAAAACTCAATATCAACACTACGCCTGCAGGTGCAGGACGCACAGACAAGGGCGTTCATGCCCTTGGTCAAGTAGTACATGTAGACTTACCCGAATTCTGGAGTGATGTGCATTTGCTACGCACGACACTCAATCAACACCTTGCGCCCTATATCTACATCAAACATATTACACCCGTAGAACACACTTTTCATGCACGCTATAGCGCTACAGCAAGACAATACCGCTATCTTCTAAACCACGGTGTCTTTTCTCCTTTTTTAAGCCCTTACCATCTTTTTTACCCCACCAAGCCTTCACTTGAAAAGATTAATAAAGCCCTTGAATGTTTTGTGGGCACACATGATTTTTCACTATTTAAGAAAACAGGGAGTCCTACCACACATAATGTACGTACGCTTTTTGAAGCACATGCGTACACACATAAGCATTTAAGTGTATTTTCATTCAAGGGGAGTGGTTTTTTACGCTCTCAGGTACGCATGATGGTTGCTGCTGCGCTTGCTTATGAAAAGGGAGTGCTCTCAAAAGAGGATTTGCGCGCACAAATTGACAATGCACGCCAAGTCTTTACAGGGCTTGTCTCGCCCAATGGGCTTTATCTGACGCGCATTTACTATTGAGTCTGAAGGGTTTTTTTAAATTCCAAAATGCGCGCATAGGCCTCTTCGAGGGTTTGCAGCTTAATCTCGCCACGGTTTATAGCCTCATGTACACTCTTCGCAATGCGCTCTGGCACAGACATCCCTTGGGTATAAAAATCTGAAACAATCACAATATCCACACCTGCATTAATTGCATGAATGATGCGCTCTTCAAAGGAAAACCCTTGCGCAACTCCCTTCATTAGCATATCATCACTAATGACCACACCTTCAAATCCCATGCGTTCGCGCAAAATATCGGTAATAAGGATTTTTGAAAGAGAGGCAGGAAAATTTGGGTCAAATTGACGCAAATAAACGTGGGCTACCATGATGCTTTGTGCTTGGTTTGTTTGAATAAAATCATAATAAGGCCGAAGCTCATCAAAACTCCACGAACTAGTCACATCTGTGAGCGTGTTATGTGAATCTGTTGTGGCGCTACCATGTCCTGGGTAGTGTTTTAGTGCGGTGGCTATGTTTTCGCGCGCAAAGGCTTGCGTAAACGCTTGTGCGTACAAACTTACCGTTGTGACGTGAGGGCTAAAACTACGCCCAATATCACCAATGATAGGAGAATGTGGATTTTCAATATCCACAACAGGGGCTAGGTTATAGTTGATGCCGTGCACTTTGAGTTGCTTGGCCATGTGGCCGTATAAAACACTGGCTTCTTCGAGACTCATTTGCGTGGCCACTTCTTTGGCAGAAACAAAGGTTTCAAATCCGTTATTGCTGTTTAGGCGGGCTACTTTTCCACCTTCTTGATCAACGGCTATCAGAAGGGGTGTCCTCTTTGCGTTTGCTTGCAAGGTGCTCGTGAGTGTTTTTAACTGTTGTCCGTCTGCGATGTTGCGGCCAAGCAAAAGCACACCCCCAACACCCCCCTTTTCTATTGCCTCTAGCACAGGGATTATCTCTGTTGGCATTTGGCCCTCAAATCCCACCATGACCATTTGACCCACCATTGTTTTGATGTTGGGAGCGGCAAAAACAAAGGAGTTAAGCAAGACCAACGAAAGGCTTACATGTAAAGCAATATTCATCCGTTTTGACTCAACAAATCACGCAGGCTCTCAAGAGGAGGCTTACCCTCAAGCATATGTGCTACTTCTTTTGCAATAGGTGTATAGATACCCTCTTTTGTGCCCATAGAGACAATCGCTTTGGCGGTATAAACCCCTTCGGCCACTTCGCCTAATTCTTTGAGGATTTGTTCAAGCGGACGAAGGTGTGCTAGCCCCAATCCAACACGGTAATTACGCGAAAGGGTGCTAGAGGCGGTCAAAAACAGATCTCCCGCCCCGCTAAGACCTAAAAATGAAGACTCCTTAGCACCAAAATGCACCCCAAAACGGGCCATTTCAACAAGTCCTCTAGCGATCAAGCTTGCCCTTGCATTGTTACCAAGCTCCAAACCATCACAAATGCCGCTGGCTATAGCAATGACGTTTTTATACGCACCGCTCACTTCAGCCCCCACAACATCATCGTTTGTGTATGTCTTAATAAAAGAGGGAAAAAGCTTTTCATAGGTTTGCGCAAGGGATGTATTGTGAGAGCTAATTACTAGCGCCGTAGGAAGAGCACGCATGACTTCCGCAGCAAAAGAGGGGCCTGAAAGAAAAGCCAAACGGTTTTCGGGAAGGTGTTTAGCGAACATTTCATTTAAAAAAATATGCTTTCTAACATCAATCCCTTTGGCTGCTACGAGGATACTTTGGCCTTTGTCTACAAAATTAGCCTCTAGCCACTCACCAACCACTTGTGCGGGCAAAGCAAAAACCAACAACGGACACGCCAACACTTCCTCAAGGGAGGCAAAGCCCTCTATGTGTTTAGGCGTACGAGAATAAAGGCGGCTCTTGTGGTTTTTTGAAAAAGCAAAGTGAAGCGCTTGTCCCCATTTGCCCCCGCCGATGATTCCTACTTCCATAAGTTACCCATTAAGCTTAGCTTGAAGTAGCGTGTTTACTTTAGCAGGGTTTGCTGTCCCCTTGCTTGCTTTCATAGCTTGCCCCACAAAAAAGCCAAAAAGCTTTTCTTTACCGCTTTTATATTCTGCTACCTTGTCCCCATTGGCAGCAATAATCTCCTCGATAATCTCTAAAATTGCCCCATCGTCACTCATCTGCGTAAGGCCTAACGTTTCAATAGCTTCATCTACGCTAACTCTATGGGCCATGAGATAATCCAACACCTCTTTGGCTGCTTTACCGCTAATGGTGCCATCTTCGATGCGCTTTACCAATGCACCAAGAGTGCCTGCATCCACAGGAGAGGTTTCAATGCTAAGCCCGTGGGTTAATCGCGCCAACAGCTCCACCGTAAGCCAAGTAACTGCATTTTTTGCCCCTGCGCCTTCTTTAACCATCGCTTCAAAATAGTGAGCCATTTCCACTGAGCCTGTAATGACTGCAGCATCGTACTCTTTAATGCCATATTCCTTAACCAAACGTGCCTTTTTTTCATCAGGTAATTCAGGGATTTTACTGCACTCCTCCATCATCGCTTCAGGAATAATCACCGGCAACAAATCAGGGTCTGGAAAATAGCGATACTCCGCGCTGTCTTCCTTGCCGCGCATACTACGTGTTACCCCCGTTTGCGTGTCAAAGAGGCGAGTCTCTTGCACGACTTCTTGCTCATATACTCCATCCTCCCATGCTTCGCGCTGTCTGGTGACTTCAAACTCAATGGCTTTTTGAATAAATTTAAACGAATTTAGGTTTTTAATTTCCACACGAGTATAAAGTTTAGAATCGCCCTTGGGGCGAATAGAGACATTCGCATCACACCGAAAACTTCCTTCTTGCATGTTGGCATCACTAATGTCAAGATAGCGTAAAATCGCATGAAGCTTTTTCAGATACATCACTGCTTCATCACTGCTGCGTAAATCTGGTTCACTTACAATCTCAAGCAGTGGTGTCCCAGCGCGGTTTAAATCCACATGACTCTCATTGCCATGATGAATGTTTTTTCCTGCATCTTCTTCCAGGTGTGCACGCGTCACACCAATACGCTTTTGTGCTCCATCTTCAAAATCCAAAAAGATTTCACCTTTTTCGACAATAGGCACTTCAAATTGGCTAATTTGATACCCTTTTGGCAAATCAGGATAAAAATAGTTTTTTCGGTTAAAAATAGACGTTTTGTTAACGGTGGCGTTAATGGCTCTCCCAAAGCTGATAGACTTTTTTACCGCTTCTTTATTGAGCACTGGCAAGGCGCCAGGAAGACCCAGGCAAACCGTACATACGTTGGTATTGGGTGCATCACCAAAACGCGTAGAACACGCACAGAATATTTTTGTTTTTGTATTAAGTTGGGCATGAACTTCTAGCCCGATAATGGTTTCAAACATGGATGACCTTACTGTGGATTGCATAAAGTATCGCAAAAGTACCGAATGGAGGCAAAGCCCGATGCGCCCGTTTGTGCACACAAGCGAACATGCTCGTTGGTTACGATGCCACCAAGGGCGAATACATCAAGACTTAGTATACCGACTATTTCTTTTAGTTTCTCTAAACCAACAGGCGCGCCCTTTCCTGGGGAGGCAAAAATAGGGCTAAAAGTAATAGCATCTGCCCCTTGGGCTTGCGCATAAAGAGCCTCTTCTAGCGTATGCGTACTTACTATTACATGTAACCCAAGATGTTTGGCCTCTTGAATGCAATGTTTAGCATCAGAGGGGAGATGTACCCCATCAGCACCCAAAACCGCGGCAAGCTTGAAGTCTTGATGCAGAAGCACTTTAATGCCTCTTTTTTGCACCAACGAAACAGTAGCAAGAGCCAAGGAGGCATAATTTGGCGTGCTTTTATCGCGCAAGCAAACAAAAGTAGGAGTGTGGTTCGCCAACACCTTTGTCAAAATTTTGCGTAAGCAATGGGGGTCTTGTGAATAAAAATGGGAATCAGTGATGAGATAAGAAGCGAACATCTAACTTGGTGTTGATAGATTCGAGCAGTTGCGTGTGGCGTTTCATCTCTTCTAGTTTTTGCCTTTGCAGTAACGCAATTTCAAAAAAAATAACACACAAAAGACCTGGCAAAGCGGCAAGAAAAGAGACCACAAACGCACTCAAAAGCCCGTAAGGGAAAAAAAGATAAAACCCCACACACGCCCCCACCAAAGCGAACGCCCAAGAGGCGCCCGCTAAGAATGTGGCTAGCGTGTCAAAAAAAGGCTTTGGATTCAAAGGGGGGCCTTTAGTGATCCTCGCTTATAATTACTGCGCCTGCGAGGTAAACTGTTGTAAGCATCATGAAAACGAACGTTTGAAGAAGACCCATAACCGTCAAGAGGGTATAGGGAGCCAAAGGGGCAATCCAAGGGGCAAGCACAAGGATAATTGCCAAAAAAAGATCATCCCCTCGGATACACCCAAAAAGACGAAAAGAGAGAGAAACAACACGTGACATGTGCGAAAGAATTTCAACTGGGAACATGATGGGCGCCAGCAAAGGAGAAGGTCCCATAAAGTGCCCAAAGTATTTTTTGAAACCATTAGTGCGAATGCCTTCAAAGTTGTAATACAAAAAGACAATAATAGCAAGAGCAAGCGTGTAGTTAATATCTGCTGTAGGCGAGTGAAACCCAGGAATAATACCCATAACATTAGCAATTAAAACCATAAATCCAACCGTAGCAATCATGGGCAGGTATTTGCGCGCTAGTTCTTCAGAGCCAAATGTGTCGCGACCCATTGTCATAACACCCATAAGGTATGCTTCTGCAATATTTTGAGTTCCCCTAGGAACAAGTTGCATCGAAGAGGTTGCTGCGCGCGCAATAAGCAAACAGACAATTCCTGTCAAAATAACATGGAAAATAAAACTCCAAGAGTGGTCGTAGGAAATAAATCCCGAAAAAAGAAATAGGTCTTTCATCCAACACGCCTTTGTGTAAATTTTTGGCTGATTATAGCAGTCGTTTTGTTAAGTTTAGATGAAACTTGACTCAAAACACCCACTAAATGCCTCTTTCTTGGCCTAGACGAAACAAGGCAAAATCATATTTTACCGGGTCATCAAAATCGAACACCCTTAAATTTTCCGTCAACTCTTCCGCAGCGCGAAAATCATAACTTTTTCTTTTTAAAAGACCCAAAGAGTGTGCCACCTTAAAGGTGTGTGTATCTAGCGGCATCAACAAATCTCTAGGTGCCACCCCCTTCCAAAGGCCAAGGTCAATAGCATCTTTACGCACCATCCAGCGCAAGTAGAGCATCCAACGTTTTAAAGGGCTTTTAGGTTTACATGTAAAGGGTTTACCAAGCAAAAACGCCAACCCTCTACTAACATGCGGTACGCTCTCATGTAGCATATCTACCAAAATACGCACTCCCTCCGCAACATTTTGATGCGCGTTGTACCCTTCAAGAAATAAAGCATTAAGTGAATGATTCTGTTTAAGGCGCCACAATCCCAGAGTAAAAGCCTCAACATCTTTGGCTGTTTGAAAGCGGTAAGGTTTCCACTCAAATGCACCAAACTCGGCTTCACTCTTTACATGTAAAGCTTCAAAGGGAAATTGGGCGAGAAAATTCACAATAGCACGAGCATTGCCATAGGCAAACAAAGCACACACCAAAGCGCTAAATTCATCCTTATGTTGCTTGGCAATCCACATAGGATCAGGAGAAGCTGTAGGCAGAAGCTCTGATGCGACATTGCGTTTTTGTGCCTCTTTATCGAGTCTTGTTTTAAGCGTGGTTTTCATTTTCATTGGTGCGTGACTGGAAAAAATCTGAAAGCGTAATGAGCGCGTAAGTCACTCCAAAAATCATTAATCCTGGAAAAAAGCTAAGCCACCATGCAATGTCTAGTACCTCTTTTCCATCGGCCAATATCGTTCCCCAACTCATCTGAGGCGGCATAATGCCAATCCCCAAAAAGGACAACCCACTTTCGGCCAAAATAGCCCCACTCACGCCAAAAGTAAAACTGATGAAAAAAATCGGCGCCAGTAGCGGCGTGAAGTATTTGAGCATAATTTTTCCTAAAGGAACTTTAGCCATCATGAGGATTTTGATAAAAGGTTTTTGAGCAATACCAAAACTTTCACTGCGAATTAATCGCGCCATTCCCATCCACCCTGTAATGGAAATCACCACAATCAACACCCACGTGGAAGCTTCCACATAACTCACTAGCGCAAGCAATAAAAAAAATGTAGGAAAAGTTAAAAATAGATCAATAAGTACGACAATTGTTTTATCTAGACCTTTTCCTAAAAATCCTGCACTCACACCAATCATCAATCCCGCCAAGCTTGCCACAAAAGCACTTCCAACACCGATAATTAAAGAAACCTGACCTCCCGCAATCACCCGCGCAAGCACATCACGCCCAAGCCTGTCTGTGCCCATAGGGTGCGAAAAAGACGGGGGAAGCAAAATAGCCTCTGGCTGGAGCAGTGAAGCAGAAACAGGATAAACAATGTGTCCAAAAAAGGAGCCAAAAACAATTACCCCAAGAATAGCAACACTCAAAACAGGCAGACGCTTCACGTGTCACTTCATCCCAAGAAGCACATCAAGCATTTGGTCAATGGCTGTAATGACCTTGGCGTTGGCCGAATAGGCAGTTTGAAACTTCATCAAATCAATGAGCTCCTCGTCAATACTAACACCACTAACAGACTGATACTCAGAGTAGATGGTGTTGTACAGTGCTTGATTGGTGTCATTATTGCGCCCAATAGACTCTGTGTCGGTTGCTACTTTTACAGTTACAAAACGGTAAAAACCCTCAACAGTTTCGTTTGCAACCGTTCCATTAGAGCGAAAAAAAGAGAGTTTATCATACTGCATCTGAACCATTGCATTGCCCACAGTGTTGTTACCATCAACCGGAGCACTAAAGCCTTGAAGCTTGCTGGGGTCATTAATTAATGCGCTGTCAACCTTGATATTTGCGGCACTGTCACCATCAAAAAATCGACTCATACCAACCACACCAGGAAGATTGCTTCCCTTGTCTTCAATGGCAATGGTATAACCTGCCTGTGCATCCGTGGGTGAGAAACTGAGTGATCCTTGTTTGGACTCTGGGTCATAATTATAGTTTGCAAAAAAGTAATCATCCACATCGTTGGTGGCATCATTATCGCCATTATCGTCTACATTGCGGTTGAATTGCCCCACGATACTTTGCGCCGATCCATCATCCATGGTGGTTAAAGCATTGACTTCAATAGTTTTACGCCCTACTTCATTACCCTGTGCATCATAAACAATAACATCAAACGCGCCCCGCTGAACACTATTGTCATGGTTCATTAGTGACGTATTGGGTGTTAAGCCTGCCATAGGCGAAGACTCCATTCGAACTTGGGCACTTTGGGCATAAATATTATTGGTTTGCACAATGAGTGTTTTAGCAAACGCATCCAAGTCGTCTACATAAGCTTGCAAGGTACCATCTTTTGGATAACCGTCTCCTTTTTCCTCAATAGTACGTCCGCGCAAATCAAGCATCGCGCCTATTTTCCCCCCTTGTAGCAACCCTGTCATTTCTATACGTCTGCCATCTTGCTGTTCGTGGTAAACAGAGTAGTAAGCGCTTTCATTTTTAGCATTGTCAATGACGACAGGGTGAAAAGTGGAACCGTCGATAAAAGAGAATCCCGCGACGTTTAAGTGGTAGTCTTTTCCTTGATCGGTAAGATTGACATCAATGGTGTTTTCCGTCACCATAACACCCTTAAAAACAGAAAAGTCAATCAACCCTGCCATGGTTTTTTCAAGTTGGTCACGTTGGTCACGTAAGTCATTGGCTCGATTTTGATTTAGGCTTTCAACCCTGCCAATCTCGCCATTAATTTTAGCAATCTGCTCCCCAATGCGATTTAGTTCGTCCACATTGGTTTTTAATTCATCGTTAACAGAATCTTGTAAAGTACGTATTTGATTTCGGGTGTTTTGAACATTAGTTGCTAGTGTTTTTGCGTTTTGAATGAGGTTAATTTTCTGTGCCCCTTCGCTAGGATTAGAGGCAAAATCATTCCACGCATTATAATAATTTTTTATGTCTTTTTGAATTCCCACATCATCCAAGTCGGGAAAATAACGTGCGACTTCTTGTAAACGCTGTTGAGAATAACTGCTATAAGAGAGCATATTGGTACTTTGCTTAAGGCGCGTATAAAGAAATTCATCGTGAATGCGCGCAATGGTATCTACTTTAACGCCCGTGCCCACATCGCCAGGTACTGTATTCAAAGGAATGCTAGCAGATGTCATAACCCGCTGACGCGTGTAGTGCGGGTTATTAACATTAGAAATGTTATGACTCGTGGTAGCAATGGATAAACTGGAAGTATTAAGCCCAGAAACGCCTGTGTTTAAGGTGCTAAAAAGACTCATGACTAGGCCCTCACCTTCAAAAGAGATGCGGGTTTTGGCGTGGATTTATGGTAACCATCCATCTCGCGAGGAAACATACTCTCCAGCAATGAGTTATAAAACTCGCTAATGATAACCACGTATTTAGCATACTCTTTATTGAGTCTATGAAGAGTGGCAAGCTCTTCTTTCATGGTTCCTAGTCCGTCTTTCTCCTCTTCGCTCAAGAGCTCAGAAAGTTCTTTGCCTTGGTTTTTTTCAACAAGCCTTACAAGTTCGTTATCAAGAAGAGACTTTTTGGTCTGAAAAGCCTGAATGAGATCATTTTTTAGTTTTGCGCGCTCTTGAACATGCTGATGCCTTGCTTCTTTAATCTCCACAATATCTGTTTGTGTAAGTTGAATGAGGCTTTGAATGTCCTTGGTGGCACTTTGTAGGTAATGGTGAAGCATGATCGTCCTTTACGGTTAAGTAAAGAGATCAGCCGAGCAACTCCTCTGCTACAGCCTTAGCTGTTTGTTCGAGGTCTATCGCGTAGGTTCCGCTAGCAATCTGTTCTTTAAGAGCAGTTGCTCGATCCGTCTCTTTTGTTTTAATAATAACTGGTTCGTTTTTGTCGCTTCGCTGCGACACTTGCGACGCAAGCACTGAAGCTTGCGGTTGCACCGCTTTAATCATGGCACTTCCTTTGTAGTGAAGAGTAACTTTTCAACTACATCGGCAAGGCGTCCAATTTGTTAACGCTGTTCCTTCAAATAGTTAAATAACAACTCACTAAAACCAAACGACCCACTAAAACTTTCACTCATGGTATCGTTGTACATAGATTGATATATTTTATCGCCAGGGTCTTTAGGGAAGAGCGTGTTTTCATTTTTAAGGGCGATATCTAGCACTTGCTTAATAAAAAACGCCTCAAACTTGTCTGTTTGTTCTTTTAATTTTACGTCATCTTCTGTTTCAATCTTTGCCACAGGTGGGGCATAGGACCGAGAAAGCATGGCAAGACTTGTGTCAATGTTCATTAGATAACCTCCAACTTTGCGCGAATAGCACCTGCGCGCTTCATGTTTTCTAAAATGGCGATAATCTCTTTAGGTGTTGCACCCAAACGGTTCAATGCTCTTGTCACATTGGCTACTGTTGTGCGACCATCTTGCATATTAAGTAAGTTATTATTAGGACTCAACGCAACCCCATCACGCAAATCTACCTGCCCCGCTTCTTCAGGGTCAAAAATATTCACGGGTTGAATTTTAAGTGTAATTTCACCATGGGTAATCACCACAGGGTCAACCATGATGTTAATTCCTGCCACTACGGTTCCTGTGCGCTCATCGATGATGATTTTTTCTTCTTTTTCGTAAGCAACAGGTAAATCCAACGTCTTGGCCAAAAACTCCACCATGGAGTGATTATGGGGACGTTGCATGGTCACGGTTCGCGGATCAATAGCAATGGCAACCCGCGCATCAAAATGGGTATTGATACTTTCTTGGATAGCAAGTGCAGTTTTAAAATCCGAATGGTTAAGGCTAAGATTGACGTTGGTTTGGTTGTAAATATCATACACCACTTCACGCTCCACAAGAGCACCGCTAAAAATAGCACCGGAAGTTGCGTGACTTGGCTGCCCCGCACCACGAACATTTCGTCCGCCAATACTTACAGAACCTTGTGCAAGCGCGTAAATTTCTCCATCCACCCCTTTAAGTGGTGTAATAAGCAAAGTACCCCCCTCAAGGGATTTTGCATCCCCAATGGAGGAAACGATGGTGTCTAATGTATCACCTTGACGCGCAAAAGCAGGTAGTTTGGCAGTTACAATCACCGCGGCAATGTTTTTTGATTTAATATCATCAGGATCAATTTTTACGTTTACCGTTTGAAGAAGATTAGAGAGAGATTGCAAGGTAAACTCGGAAGAGGAGCCATCACCCGTGCCGCTAAGGCCGACCACAAGGCCATAACCGATTAATTGGTTTTCACGCACGCCAATCACATTGGCAATATCCTTAACACGATCAGCGTGTAGGTAAAGAGAGAGAAAAAGTAACCCAACAAGAATCCGCTTCATTGTTTTCCTTTGTTCGACAGATGTCGAGAAGAAAAAGCAAGAAGCGTTCCAGTCTTTACATGTAATAACTCAGGGCGCTCTTTCCAAAGGCTTTGGTTTTATGGAGAGTAAAATCCCCAAGGATTTGCGGCATCTCCAAAGGATACATGTGCTCAAAAATAACCATTCTAATAGATTTAGCAGGGAGGTTTTGTGTTAAATCAAAACACGCCTGGTATACCTCGTTCATTCCCTCGCGAAAGGAAAAAGGAGGGTCAAAATAAAGGTATGCAGGAGTGGCAAGAGAAGCAATAAGTGCAGGTAAAAGTTCAAAGGTGTTTCCTCTTTTACATGTAAAAGAGGTTTTGTCTACGCTTGCACAGTTTTCTTCAAGCACGCGAAAAGCCGCAGTATCTTTTTCAAAAAAATAGGCATGTTTTGCCCCATGGCTCACCGCTTCGATGCCAATAGACCCACTGCCACCAAAGGCTTCCACAAATACTGCGTCGCACAAATCAAATTGTAGTGTGTTAAATAACGACTCTTTTAAAATACTTTTGGTGCTACGTGTTGTAGACAAAGAGGGGAGTTTGAGTTTTTTACCACGGTATTTCCCGCCCCCAATGCTTACATGTAAAGCATTATCCTTCATAGTGTTCCTTGATGACTCTAAGGACTTCCTCTTGGTACCGAGCCGTAATAACACCTAGTGCCGATTCGAGTTTAGAAAAATCCCTCACAGGAAGTGTTGGCGCTAAAGTAGGCTCTTGCTCCATAAGCGCGGTTGTCTTTATGGAAGTGTAAAAGCCCTCCAACGCCATCATTAACGCACTTTTCGTGAAAGGAAAAGAAATGTTATCCCCAATGCGAAACAAAGGAACTCCTGCTGTTGCTTCATGATCACACACAACAAAATCACACTGTTTTAGTGACACAATATAGGGTTTTAAAAAGAGAGAAAGAGCCTTATCCAACAAAACAGAACGGCAAGAAAGTGCGATTTTCATAAACAGTCCAAAGCTAAATTTTCAAAATTGTAGCATAAAACAGTTTTGTGCATAAAAAATAGCCATTTTTTTTCTCCTCGCAGTTGGTTTTCTGCTAAAATCACAACGTTATTGTCATTTATTAAAAACTTATCTTGAACTTACGGCTGATTCAAAATGTCACTTTTTTCTCCTTTTGCTTGTTTCTTATGGTAGCAAAGGGTTAAAAATTGCTTTTTTTTCGTCCACAGCAAGAAGTGTTTAATAGTGGCTGTATAAAATCTCATTACAATAGGTGACATGACAACAAGCCTCTTTGGTCTTGTGTCACGAATCTAAAAACTTACCACGAGGAGTTCGTATGAAGTTGACAAAGTTGGCACTTGCAGCAGTGACTGCGCTTAGTGTTGGAAGTTTGAGTGTCCAAGCAGATACATTTGATGACACGGTCAAACAGGGTTTTGTTAAGTGTGGTATTGATGGCGGCTTGCCAGGTTTTTCTGAAATTGTTTCAGGTGGCCAATACCGCGGTATGGACGTGGATGGTTGTCGTGCTGTTGCTGCAGCTGTTCTTGGAGATGCAAGCAAAGTACGTTTTATTGCGCTAAACGCCAAAGAGCGCCTTGCTGCTCTTCAATCTGGTGAAATTGACGTGTTGGTGCGCAACACCACATGGACGCAATCTCGTGACACCTCCTTGGGGTTAAATTTTGCTGGCGTAAACTACTACGATGGTCAAGGCTTCATGGTGCGCAAAGACTTGGGCGTTAAGAGTGCCCTTGAGCTTGATGGGGCTTCTGTGTGTTTGCAAACAGGTACCACCACAGAACTTAACGTAGCCGATTATTTCCGCGCTAACAACATGAAATATAAAACCGTCTCTTACGACACCAACGACCAAGTGGTTCAAAGCTACGAAGCAGGACGTTGCGACATCCTCACCTCAGACGCTTCACAACTCTACGGACTTCGCACAAAACTCTCCAATCCAGCAGGTCACATCGTTCTTCCTGAAATCATCTCCAAAGAGCCTCTAGGTCCAGTGGTACGCCAAGGGGATGACAAGTGGTTTAACATCGTCAAATGGACATTCTTTGCCATGGTTGCCGCTGAAGAATACGGCATCACTAGCAAAAATGCGGATGAACTTAAAACAAAATCAACGGACCCAGAAGTTAAACGCATCTTGGGAACCGAAGGTCAAATGGGCCAAAACCTTGGCTTAAAACCTGAATGGGCTTATAACATTGTTAAGCAAGTAGGTAACTACGGCGAAGTGTTTGAGCGCAATGTTGGAACAAGCACTCCTCTTAACATTGAACGTGGCTTAAACGCGCAATGGAACAAAGGTGGCTTACAATACTCTCCTCCTTTTAGATAATCATTTTTTAGACATTTCGGGCAGGATAACCCCTGCCCGTCTACTTTACATGTAAAAGGAAATTAATGTTAGCTGCTTTACGAAATGAAAAGGTAAGAGGTTTTCTCTTTCAGCTTTTAACTGTCGTAGGCCTCGTTGCTTTTTTGTGGTATATTGGGGTTAACACCCTCCACAATATAGAACAAAGAGGCATCCAAACTGGGTTTGGATTTTTAGAAGGAACGGCAGGGTTTGGGATTTACGAATCCCCTATCTCTTTCACCGAAACCGACACCCATGCACGTGTTTTTTTGGTAGGATTGCTCAACACATTGATTGTTGGATTTACGGGCATTTTATTGGCCACCATTCTTGGAATTTTCATTGGTATTTTAAGACTTTCGAACAATTGGCTTATTCGCAAAATTGCTGCAGCCTACATTGATATTTTTCGTAATATTCCTATTCTTTTACAAATTTTCTTCTGGTACAACGTTGTCCTCAAATCTCTCCCAGGACCTCGCCACAGTTTAGAATTTTTTGATACCTTTTTTCTTAATAATCGCGGTCTTCTTATCCCTCAATTTTCATGGAACAGCACAACCCTTACTGTTTTGGCTAGTTTTGTTGTAGCAGCCGTTGCTATCTTTTTTCTTAACCGCTGGGCCAACATTCGCCAAGAAAAAACAGGGGAGCCTTTTACGGTTATCTGGATTGGTATCGCTACTTTTATACTTGCGCCTATTGTGGGTTTTTTCATTGGTGGCGCAGATTTTGGCTTTAGCTATCCTGAGCTTCGTGGCTTTAACTTTTCAGGCGGAAAATCCATTTCACCTGAATTTTTAGCGCTCACTTTTGCTCTTACTATCTACACAGCCACATTCATCGCCGAAGCGGTACGTTCAGGCATTGAGGCGGTTGGTAAAGGACAAAAAGAGGCGGCGATTTCATTAAGCTTAAGCCCATACCAAACCCTTAAGCTGGTTATCTTGCCTCAAGCGATTCGCATCTCCATCCCTCCGATCATTAATCAATACCTTAACCTTGTTAAAAACTCTTCGCTGGCTGCGGCCATTGGATACCCTGAAATTGTTACTGTCTTTGCAGGCACATCGCTCAATCAAGTAGGTCAAGCGATTGAAATCATTGCCATTACAATGCTTGTATACCTCACTATCAGTTTATCGGTTTCGGCAATCTTAAACTGGTTTAACCACAAAATGAAAATCAAGGAGCGTTAAGATGGCTGTATATGACATGAAACCCACCAAATCCGCTCCTGTAAACTCCAAAGGCGCATGGCATTGGGTACGTGAAAACCTTTTCTCTTCACCTTTAAATGTTTTACTGACATTTCTAGGGGTGGGGCTTTTGTATCTTATTATCCCACCCTTTCTTCAATGGGCTTACTTTGACGCAACCTTTATTGGAAGTACGCGCGAGGATTGTGCCGTTAACGGGGGTGCATGTTGGGTTTTTATTAACTATAAGCTTGACATGTTTATGTACGGATTTTACCCCGAGGGTGAACGCTGGCGGCTCAATCTTGGATTAGGTCTTTTTGTTTTATTGCTTTTAGCTTTGCGTTACCTTAAGAGCACTTTAATGAAATTTGCCTTTTTTAACCTCTTCTTGGTCGCTGCTGCCATTTTAACCATTGGCGGAACACTAGGCCTTGAGATGGTTCCTACAGACAGATGGGGTGGCCTTATGCTTACAATTGTGGTGGCTGCAACTGGCATCATTGTTGCTTTTCCTATTGGGGTCTTTTTGGCCCTAGGGCGTGCTTCAGATTTGCCTATCATTCGCAGTATTTGTGTGACCTACATTGAGTTTATTCGCGGGGTCCCACTCATCACGATTTTATTTATGTCTTCCATTATTCTTCCTTTGTTTTTTCCTGAAGGCATCACTTTTGACAAGCTCCTTCGTGCACTTATTGGGATTGCGATGTTTGAAGCAGCTTACATTGCTGAAAACATTCGTGGCGGCCTTCAAGCTATCCCCAAAGGACAGTATGAAGCAGCAGATGCTATTGGGCTTAGTTATTGGCAAAAAATGGGCTTAGTTATTTTACCTCAAGCCCTCAAAGTTGCTATTCCAAATCTAGTAGGTGTTTCTATTGCTCTTTTTCAAGATACTACACTGGTGCTTATCATCGGGCTTTTCGATTTGCTTGGCATGGTGCGCCTTAGTGCCGCGGATTCCTATTGGTTGGGATTTGAAACCGAAGGGTATGTGTTTGTAACCTTTATTTTCTGGTTCTTTTGTTATTCCATGTCTCGGTTTAGTCAACGGCTTGAAAAACGCTTTAATACAAATTTACAATAGGAAAAACTATGGAAGAAAATAACATTATTGAAATCAAAAATCTCAACAAATGGTATGGAGATTTTCACGTTCTAAAAGAGATTAACCTCACTGTCAAAAAAGGTGAAATTATCGTTGTTTGTGGCCCTTCTGGATCGGGAAAATCAACGTTAATTCGCTGTATCAACCGTCTTGAGGAGTTTCAAGAAGGAAGTATTGTGGTGGACAATATTGAGCTCACTCACGATATTAAAAAAATCAAAGCCGTGCGTGAAGAGGTGGCTATGGTATTTCAGCACTTCAACCTCTTTCCCCATCTTTCTATTCTTGACAACCTCACCCTTTCTCCCATGTGGGTCAAGAAAATGGCACGCAAAGACGCAGAGACATTGGCCATGAAGTACCTCACCCGTGTCAACATCGCTGAACAAGCCCACAAATACCCCAACCAACTCTCAGGAGGCCAACAGCAACGGGTTGCCATTGCGCGCAGTTTGTGCAAAAACCCTAAAATTATGCTTTTTGATGAGCCCACTTCTGCCCTTGACCCTGAAATGGTTGCGGAAGTCCTTGATGTTATGATTGAGCTTGCCAGAGAAGGACGCACCATGGTCTGTGTTACCCATGAAATGGGTTTTGCCAAAAAGGTGGCTGATCGCATTATTTTTATGGACAATGGTCAAATTGTTGAAGAAAACATACCCGATAAATTCTTCAAAAATCCAGAATCTGACCGTCTAAAACTCTTTCTCGAACAAATTCTTTCTCACTAATCCCTTTGCTCTTTTTAGATGTCTCTATGAAAATAGAGGCATCCCTCTTTTACATGTAAACCTTTTTTTTACTTCGCCGATATACTTCACAGTATAGAGCCAATAAAGCACCGAAGCAAAAGGAGTTGCAAATGGAAATTTTTAGCGCTGTTGGCAAGCAAATGGATGCTGCAACAACAGTTAAGCCCTCTTCTGGCGCTGCTGTCGAAACACGACAAGTAGAAAAAACAGATGTTCAACGTGAAGTGACAAGCGATTCACGTAGTCAGAACGCACAAGACAAAAAAGAGATTCAACAGCAATTAAACGAAACTGTACGCAATCTTAATGAGCATATGGAATCACTAAACACCAATATCTCTTTTGGTTTTAACGATAAAATCGAATCACTCTATGTAAGCGTCATGGAAAAAAGTAGTGGCAAAACCATTCGCAAAATTCCAACTGAAGAAGCCATGAAGCTCTCAGAACACTTCAGAGAAATTATCGGACTTATTTTTGACAAAAAAGGATAACCTATGGCAACTGGCGCATTAAGTTCACTTGGCATTGGTAGCAGTGTTTTAACCTACGACATCATTGAAAAACTGCGTGAAGCTGACGAAAAAGGGAAAATTACACCTATTGATACCAAGCTCGAACAAAACCTTACACAACAAAAAGATTTAACAGCCATTACAGGCTATTTAAACTCATTAAAAAGTGCTGCTTCTGGCCTTTCAAGTGATTTACTTTTTCAGGGTAGAAATGTTAGTAGTTCTGGAACCTCTGCTAGTCTGACAGCGGATGCTGGTGTTTTAACCCAAGAAGTTACAGTTGATGTTAAGCAACTTGCTGCGAAAGATATTTTTCAAACTGTAGGCAAAGCTTCCCGGACATCAACTTTTGCAAGTGGCAATGACACTCTTGGTATCACCATTGATGGCAAAACATATTCTATTGACGTCAAAACAACCACAACACTTACTGAACTTGCTGATATAATCAATAATGGTACTGATGGAAAAGTTGAGGCACGCATTATGAATGTTGGGGGCGAAAACCCCTATCGTCTCATTATTCAATCAGCCGAAACAGGCGAAAGCCAAAAAATTGAATTTTCAGGAACCACCGTACTTGCTGATCTTGGGCTCAATCACGAAGATGCCATCAGTGAAGAAGGAGCCGAAACTAGCCGCCTCTCAAATGCAAGCAATGCAAAATTTGTTTACAACGGCATTTCGATGCAACGCGAAACAAACACCATTGATGACATCACTGTAGGAATGGCTCTTAAGTTTACAGAAACAGGAAAAACAACATTTAACATCACACAAGACACTGATGCCTTGGTTGAGGAGATGAATAATTTTGTAACTGCATATAATGATTTAGTTAACAACCTTTCGGTTGCTACTGATTATGATAGTGAATCTGGGCAGTCTGGGTCTTTACAAGGCAACTCTCAAATCAATGCTATTAAAACTGTTCTTAACCGCTTGCTAACAAGCATGGATTCCGATGGACGCTCTTTGAATCAATATGGTCTTAACCTTAACGACAATGGACTTCTTCAACTTACTGAGTCAACACTTAGGGAAAAACTTACCGACGACCCCTTGGACGTAGAAGCTTTTTTCAAAGGCATGAACACGCCCAATACCACACTTTACACTCCCAAAAATGAAGTCAGTGGCGGCGCGCTTGATTTGAAATACGGCGATTTAACCATCAATGGCATAGCAATCATTCTCACAACACCCGATGGCTCAACAGCTGAAGAAAACGCACTAGCGTTGCGTGATGCCATTAACAAAGCTCTTGTTGCCGAAGGCGTTACCGCTTCTTTAGACACCAATGGAACTAAAATAATTTTGAACCAAAAGGAAGGATGGGATATTTCTGTCAAAGGGAGCTCTGCTGGCCTCAATGCTACAGGCTATACAGCACGGACCGTCACAGGAAACTCCGAAATTAGTGAGGGTATTTTTAGTCAATTGCATCAATCTATTGAAAGTATGGTTTCTAGTAATGGTGGCTCCATCACACTCTTAGGCGAGCAGTTTACAAATGCTCAAACGCGTCTAAACAAAGAAAGAGTGCGCTCCATGGAGCAACTTGATAGCAAATACGCAACAATGGTCGCGCAATTTGCCGCCTACGACACCATGATTGCCAATTTAAACAATCAATTTGCAACACTGCAATCTATGATTGATTCGCAACTAAACAGTAAGTAATTAATAAAGGGGTTTTGAATGAAAAGTAATCTTGCCTACGCGGCCTACTCACGCAATAATGTTTCCATTGAGTCACCTGAAAAACTTATTGAAATGCTCTATGAAGGAATTTTACGGTTTTCAGCGCAAGCAAGAAAAGCCATTGAAAATGAAGATATTGAGAAAAAAACCTATTGGATTAACCGCTGTTCGGCTATTTTTGCTGAATTGTTAAATTCTCTTAATTACTCTGGAGGGGACGTGGCGCACTATTTGAGCGGGCTCTACATTCGCCAGCTCCAACTACTAGCACTTGCCAACATCGAAGGAAAGGCAACCCATTTAGATGAAGTGATAAACGTCACTAAAAACCTTTTGGAAGCGTGGAGAGAGAGCACGCGCACGTATGAATAATTGGCTAAATGCATTTAAGCTTGCTATCATCACGCAAGATGTAGCAAAATGTGAAACGCTCATTAGCACGCTTAACACCACCACCTTTACATGTAAAGAAGAACTTCAAGAAGCAGTAGCCCTCACCCAAGAGGCCATCACTCTTTTTGAATCCCAAAAACAAAGGCTTGGCAATGAACTTGCCAAGCTAAAACGTACAAAAAAATACCTCTCAAACCACACTAATTAAAGCTTCGTCGTAGCGCTTCTTCATCAGGTTTTGTAAGTAATGATACAAGCACCGCCACTGTGATTGAAACAGGTAGCGCAATCACAAGCGCATCTACGAAGATAATTTTTCCACTCAACAGCGAATCTACACCAAACAACGCCTTAGCAACCCCAAGGTGCTTGGCTTCGTTAAAATGTACAAACACCAACCAAAAACTAGACACCACAAGCCCTGAAAGCATCGAAGCGATAGCTCCCTCTTTGGTCATGCGCTTCCAAAACAGTCCGCCAACATAGGTGGGCAAAAAAATGCTTGCACACAAGGCAAAGAAGATGGCCGTGCTTCGCGCAATGATGGCAGGCTGGTCGTCAAACAAGTACGAAAGCACCACCGCAAAAACGATCATCACCACCACACCCGTGCGGGTAATGAGCATGGAACTTTTGCCTTCTTTTTTAAACAATTGCTCATACACGTCTCGTCCCACTGCCGTTCCCATGGTGTGAAACTGAGAAGAAAGCGTACTCATGGCCGCTGAAATGAGTGCGAACAAGAAAATAAAAGCAAACCATTTAGGCATAGCCGTGTTGATAAAATAAGGAATAACTTGGTTTACTCCACCCGCACTTTGCAAAGCATTTTTGCCTTCGTTAAACTCATAAAACCACGCATTACTAAGGGCCCCGATGATGAAAATAATCCCCGTCATGGCAAAGATAAACACCCCGCCAATGAGCACCGCACGGTTAAGTTCTTGTTTACTGCGCACCGTCATAAACCGCACCACAAGCTGGGGTTGCGCCAACACACCAATGCCCACGCCCAAGGTGATGGAGGTAATCACAAAAAGCCAACCTTGTGAGAGAAAATCAGGCATACTCGCCCACCCCTTAAACCCCCACAGCATGGAAAGCTTCATCATAAAATCCGCACTGCCTGGCGTTAGTTCTTTCATGCTCACCTCCGCCAAAGGTGCCACGGTCATCTCCCACACAACGCCAAGCTTTTCATACGCTTCACTCAAGCCACCCAAAGAATCTAGTGTAAAAATAGCCAAAAGCACCATGGCGACAAACATAATCACCCCTTGGAGTGCGTCAGTAAACATGACACCCTTCAATCCACCCGCAATGACGTAACCTGTGATGATGATGGAAAACACAAGCAACGAAAGATGGTAATCGGCCTGAAAATAGGCCGCGATAAAATGCGTCCCGCCAATGAGCACCGCCGAGGCATACAAGGGCATAAAAAGTAAAATCAACACGCCCCCAAAGACTTGGATGAACTTGGAATCAAACCGTTTTCCTAGCAACTCAGGAAAGGTGTGTGCGCCCAAACGAATGCCCATCTTGCGCGTGGGATTGCCCAAAAAGACAAAGGCGATGAAAATACCCACAAAGATATTAAAAAACGTCAACCAAAGAAGCGAACTCCCCAACCACGCCGCCACGCCACCAAAGCCTACGATGGCCGCGGTGGAGATGAATGTCGCCCCGTAACTTAACGCCATCACAAAAGGATGGGTGTCGCGCCCCGCCAGGAGATAATCGGTCGTATTTTTTGTCTTTTTAAAGCCCAAAAAGCCCAAATACCCCACGATGGCCAAATAGGAAATGATGACCACATTTTCAATCATACCCATTTACAAATCCCCCTCAATGGCATCTTCTTCGCTTGCCCAGCTTTGCAATGCTACATCCACCGCCGTGTCATCATCCTTATTCCACCGCCACGCCCCATAGCCAACACACAGCAACATACTAAACACCGTTAGCCAAAACGCCGCGCCCACACCAAAGTCAAAAACGCCCATGTACACCCTTTTCGTAAAATTAGCCTATTCTGGCCGATTTTTCTTGAAGTAATCTTTAACCCCTCTTTTTTCCCTTCTTTTTTTAAACTAAACGGGTAAAAAAATCCCATTTTAAGGAATTTCATCTTTTTCCAGGCTTTCTTAAAAAAAATGTAAATTTGTAACTTATTATTACATGTAAAGAAAAATCCTTAAAAAATAAGCACTTTGTAAAGTTAGTTTGACTAATCTTGAAACACGATTTTACAGCACTGTCTTTACAAGGCGGTGCCAACTTACCAAGAGGCAATCATCCATGAAACAGACACTAATGGGCAACGACGCTATCGCACTGGGGCTTATCCACGCGGGCATCGACATGGTTTCAGGCTATCCAGGCACTCCTTCAAGCGAGATTTTGGCCAATTTCCAAAAGTACAAGCACCACTTCAAGCTTGACGCGTATGCCGAGTGGGCAACCAATGAAAAAGTTGGGTTTGAAGTAGCCTACGCAGGAGCCATCGCGGGCAAGCGCACCTGTGCCACCATGAAACAAGTAGGCCTTAATGTTGCCAGCGATGCACTTATGAGCGCTGCTTACATTGGGCTTAAAGGCGCTATGCTGCTTGTTAGTGCGGATGACCCAGGGTTCTACTCTTCGCAAACCGAACAAGATAGCCGCAGTTTTGCCAAGTTTGCACGCATTCCCGTCCTTGACCCTGCCACCCCCCAAGAAGCTTACGACATGGTCAAGCTTGGCACAAAGATTTCACACTTGTTTGAAACCGTCGTGATGCTTCGTCCCGTCATGCGCGTGTGCCACGCCAGAGAGATTTGCGAGGTGGACGAAGGACTTAGTGTTACGCCACTGGAGGGAAATTTTGAACGCAATGTCCCACGCTGGGGTGCCGTACCTCCTGCGGGACGCTTTCGCCAAGGCCTCGAACAACTAGAGCGCATCGAAGTGATTAAAGCATGGAACTGGAAAGAACTCATTGCCCCCAAAGTCGCCGCACTCAAGGGCGAAAAAGTCCTCTTTCTCACCAGCGGAACAGGAGATGGCTATGTCCGCGAAGCCGTAACAGAGCAAGCCATTAAAGCCGACGTTTTAAAACTTGATATGCCCTACCCGCTTCCCAAAACCGAACTTGAAGCCCTGTTTGCCTCTTATGCTAAAGTTGTCGTATTTGAAGAGAGTTATCCCTGTATTGAGGAGCAATTAAGCTCCCCAAAACTTTACGGAAAACTCACCAAACACGCCCATGAAATCGACGAATTTTCTAAAGCTAAAGTCATGGAAACCTTGGCAAATGTGGGCATTGTTAAAAAAGCAAACCCGTACCAAAGTCCAAAATTCACTGGCGAACTCCCTCGTCGCGCACCCAACATGTGCCCAGGATGCCCCCACCGCGACGTGCATTATGCCATCACCGATGTTTTCAAAAAAGAACATGCCATCTGCCCCTCTGACATTGGCTGCTACACCCTAGGTCTTAACCAAGGCGCTATTGATACCATCTTGTGCATGGGTGGCAGTGTTTCCATGGCGAGCGGATTTGCAGTAGCTGACCCCAAAAAAGCTGTAGTAGCAACCATTGGGGACAGTACCTTTACCCACTCAGGCGTTGCGCCGCTCATTAACGCCGTGTACCAAAACCACCGGTTTGTGCTTGTCATTCTTGACAACTCCACTACCGCCATGACAGGCCGTCAAACCACTCCCGAGCGCAGCAATCCTGCTCAAGTGGACATCAAGCGCATTGTTGAGGGCTGTGGCGTAGCGTGCCACGAATACTTCTACGAACCAGAACTCTCCAAAACCATTGACTTTGTCCGTTCTTTAAAAACAGCGTACGAAAAAGCCACTGGCCCTGTGGTCGCCGTTGTGCGCGAATTTTGTGTGTTAGATAAAGAAAAAGTTGAAGGGCAACTGGGTCGTGCTTTTGTAGAGATCGACCAAGACCTGTGCGTGGAGTGTGACTGGTGTATCACCGCGTTTAAATGTCCGCCGATGCATTATGATGAAAACGGAAAAATGGCCATCGACCCTTTCTTGTGTGCGGGCTGTTCGTCGTGCTTGGATGTCATCTGCCCAGTGGATGCGTTTGTTGAAAAAGAGGAGGTGTAAGGTGAAATATCAGATTGTCATTGCGGGCGTGGGTGGACAAGGTGCGGTGTTTTTGGTCAAAGTGTTAAGCATTGCCGCTTCGTTGGCGGGTCAAAAATGCCTTGGTACCGAAAACCACGGCATGAGCCAACGGGGTGGTTCGGTGTCGTGCTATGTTAAACTGGGGGATTTTTATGCTCCTGCTATTGATGAGGGGCAAGCGGATTTGCTCATCGCCCTTGAAGCCACTGAAGCCTTGCGCAACCTACACTACCTCAAACCCAACGCGGGCACAGTGATTGTCAACGCTACTTCTGAGTTTCCTGAGGTAGCGTACAAAGTCTATCACACCGATGCCTTTTCAAAAGCTAGAAACAAAGCGTTTCCTATTGATGCGCTCAATGTCTATATGCTAGGGTTCACCCTCGCCAAAGACCCCAATTTTCCCTTTACATGTAAAGAAATCGAACAAGCCATTACTAAAATGAATCCTAAATTGGCAGAGAAAAATATCAACGTCTTACACCAAGCCATCAATGACGCGAAGGCCAAAGCATGATTTGGTCCAAAGAAGAAACCCTGCCCCGTGAAGCCTTGCACGCATTACAGTTTGAACGTCTTCAAGAAACCCTCATGCGGGTGTATCACAATGTTCCTTTTTACCGCGAAGCCTTTGAAGACGCGGGCGTAGTACCTAAAGACATCCGCTCTATGGCGGACATCTCCAAGCTGCCTTTTACTAAAAAACAAGATTTAAGAGACAACTACCCCTTTGGGATGTTTGCGGTCAAGCAAGACGCAGTGGTGCGCATCCACAGTTCTAGCGGCACCACAGGCAAACCCACCGTCGTAGGTTACACGCGTTCTGACATGAACGTGTGGAATGAAGTGATGGCGCGGGTCTTTACCATGTGTGGCGTCAACTCCGAAGACACGGTACACAACGCCTACGGTTACGGCCTTTTCACCGGTGGACTTGGCGTGCATAATGGCGCAGAAACCGTGGGGGCTACGGTCGTACCAAGTTCGGGCGGTTTCACGTCGCGCCAACTCTTGCTCATGAAAGATTTTGGTGCCACCGTACTTACTTCCACCCCTTCTTTTGCCCTCCACATGGCGGAAGCGGCCAAAGAAGAAGGGTATGATTTGCACAAAGATTTTCAACTCAAATGCGGCATCTTTGGAGCTGAGCCCACCAGTGAGGGACTAAAAAAAGAGGTGGCGCAGGTGTGGGGTATCGACTACCACGAAATCTACGGCCTTTCTGAAATCATCGGCCCAGGCGTTTCTAACAGTTGCAAAGAATCCCCCTTGTTGCACATTTTTGAAGACCATTTTTACCCTGAAATCATCGACCCAAAAACAGGCGAAGTGCTACCATACGGCGAAAAAGGTGAACTTGTCATCACCTCCCTTACCAAGCAAGCCTTGCCCATCATCCGCTACCGCACGGGCGACATCACGGCCCTTGACCCAACCCCATGCCGATGCGGTCGCACCCATGTGCGCATGCACAGCGTGATGGGACGCGTGGATGACATGCTCATCGTCAACGGTGTCAACGTGTTTCCCTCCCAAGTCGAACATGTACTCTCGTCCATCGATGAAATCAGCCTAAACTATCAAATCATTGCCGACAAAAAAGGCTACCTTGACGTGCTTGAAGTCATGGTCGAAGTGACCGAAGCCATGCCGATGGACAGTCTGGGTGCCCTAGAAAAACTCCAAAAACACATCCAACACGCCCTGCTTTCCAACCTCTACATCAACGCCAAGGTCAAGCTTGTGGAACCACGCAGTATTGAGCGTAGCATGGGCAAAGCCGTGCGCGTCATCGACAAAAGGAGCCTGTAATGTCTTATGCCATCAAACAACTCTCTGTCTTTTTAGAAAACAAACCGGGTGAACTTGGATTTTTGACCAAGACGCTCAGCCAAGGCGGCGTGTCTATTAAGTCCATCCTATTGGCAGATTCTTCAGATTTTGGACTAGCCAGAACCCTTGTCGACGACCCTGAAAAAGCAAAAGCTGTCCTTGAAAACCACGGTTTAAGCGTGCGCCTCACCGATGTATTTGGCGTGCGAATCGATGACGTGGTGGGAAGTTTTGACCGCGTTGTTTCACTCCTTAGCGCCAAAGAGATAAACATCTTGTATTGCTACAGTTTTTACGAATCTAGCAGTGGCATCTTCATCTTTAGCGTTCCCAAAGAGCAGTTTGATGAGGCGGTTTTAGCGCTCATCGCCCACGGTGTGGAAATCATCCAAGCTCAACACTTCTACATGTAAAGGACAAGGATGACCTGCACTAAAGCCGAAACCCTTGACCGCGCTTCTTTAGAAGCCTTACAATTTTTCCGCCTCAAAGAGACCCTTGAACGGGTGTATGCGCGCGTGCCTTTTTACAAAAACGCCTTTGATGGCGCGGGTGTATCTCCTCGTGACATTATCGCGCTTTGCGACCTAGAACGGTTGCCTTTTACCAAAAAACAAGACTTGCGGGACAACTACCCTTTTGGACTCTTTGCCGTGCCGATGGAACAGATTGTACGCATCCACAGCTCCAGTGGCACCACAGGCAAACCCACCGTCGTAGGCTATACCGAACACGACATGGACGTGTGGGCAGAAGTGGTCGGGCGCATCTTTACCATGGGCGGACTCACCAGTTGTGACATCTTGCAAAACTCCACAGGCTACGGGCTTTTCACGGGTGGGCTTGGGTTTCACACGGCGGCAGAACGCATGAAAATCGCCGTGGTGCCTAGTTCCACAGGCTTCACCTCACGCCAGTTACTTTTACTTAAAGACTTCGGTGCCACCGCCATCACGGGCACACCCTCTTTTGCCTTACATATGGCAGAACTCGCCAAGGCTGAAGGGTATGATTTGCACAAAGATTTTCGCCTCAAAGTGGGTTTTTTTGGCGCGGAACCTGCAAGTCGTGGGCTTAAAGAAGAGATTGCTACCACATGGGGCATCGACTACCACGAAGTGTATGGCCTTTCTGAAATCATCGGCCCAGGCGTGGCGGGAAGCTGTAAACACAGCGCTTTACTGCACATCAATGAAGACCATTTTTACCCCGAAATCATCGACTCCCTTACATGTAAGCCCGTGCCTGATGGCCAACGGGGTGAGCTTGTCATCACGACCCTCACCAAACACGGCTTGCCCATCATCCGCTACCGCACGGGCGACATCACGAGCCTCACCCGCGAACCTTGTGCGTGTGGCAGAACTTTGGCGCGCATTGAGAGCATCGCGGGGCGCAGTGATGATATGCTTGTCATCAACGGCGTCAACGTCTTTCCTTCCCAAATCGAACACGTGCTCTCTTGCGTGCAAGGCGTGACGCTAAACTACCAAATCATCGCCAAGAAAAAAGGGCACCTTGACAAACTCGAAGTGGACGTAGAGCTTGATGAAAGCCTCATGCGAGACGACGTAGCAGCACTGGAACGGCTCAAAAAAGAGTGTGAACGTTCCTTATTGAACCACTTGTACATCAACGTCGCCATCCGCCTCGTCGCGCCAAAATCCATCGTGCGAAGCGAAGGCAAAGCGGTGCGCGTCATCGACCAAAGGAGTTAAGATGGAATCGTACAGACTTGAACAACTCACCGTTTTTGTGGAAAACCGTTCAGGTGAGCTTTTGGCCATCACGTTACTTTTGGAAGATGAGGGCATTTCACTCACCTCCATCACATTAGCCGACAGTACCGAATTTGGCCTCTTGCGCTTACTTACCCCCGAAGTGGCGCGCGCCAAAAAAGTCTTGCTAGAGCAGGGTTTCATGGCCCAGTCCTCCTACGTGCTAGGCGTAAAAATCAACAACCACATCGGCAGTTTCAACCGCATCGTGCGCATTCTAGCTTCCGTCAATGTGGACATCCGCTACACTTACACCGTCAACGAAAAAGAGTTTGGTATTTTTATTTTCAAACTCGACGACGAAGTTTTCCACACGGCAATGACCGCGTTGTTACGCAAAGAAGTGGCGTTGTTAAGGCTAGAGGATTTGTGAGAAACAACCCTTACATGTAAGGGTTTTACCAGTGCACCCCAAGGGCGGTTTTGCTTCCAAAACGAATGCAAGAACTGTCCTTACATAAATTTATTTTATTTTCATCTTCGTCCCTCTTTTTTTAATATTCATACGATAATTGGATAAATATTTCAATTGGAGGCACAAAACCCCTTTACATGTAACCAACTCGTAATTCCTTGGTGTTACACTTTGCGTCAAATTACATCCTCGGGAGAACGAACAATGAAACGACTTACAACCCTTTTTGTGGCGCTTTTGCTTGGCCTTAGTGCTGCGCATGCGGAGTTTAAGCTTGACCCTCGTTATAGTGACAATGACGGCGACCTTATCGCTGACATTCCTACTGACCCAAAAAATTTGGTAGATCCTAGCACGCTTGTGTTTGCGTACACGCCTGTTGAAGACCCTGCTGTTTACGCGGACGTGTGGTCGGAATTTTTGGCCCATATGGAAAAAGTTACGGGTAAAAAAGTGCAGTTTTTTCCCGTCCAATCCAACGCCGCGCAAATCGAAGCAATGCGTTCAGGCCGTTTACATGTAGCGGGTTTTAACACGGGTTCTAATCCAATCGCCGTTGCGTGTGCTGGCTTTCGACCTTTTACGATGATGGCGGCCAAAGACGGTTCTTTTGGTTACGAGATGGAAATCATCACCTTCCCAGGCTCAGGTATCACTAAACCTGAAGACATCAAAGGTAAAAAACTTGCCTTCACCTCACAAACCTCAAACTCAGGTTTCAAAGCTCCTTCTGCCCTTATGGAAGCAGAGTATGGCCTTAAAGCTGAGCGCGACTACGAGCCTGTTTTTTCTGGCAAACATGACAACTCCATCCTAGGCGTTGCCAACAAAGACTACCCTGCTGCTGCTGTTGCAAACTCCGTCATGAAACGCATGCTAGACCGTGGCGTTGTCAAAGCGGAACAAATCAAAACTATCTACAAATCTGGCACGTTCCCTACCACGGGTTACGGCATCGCACACAACCTCAAACCTGAACTTCAAGAAAAAATCAAAGAAGCGTTTTTTAGCTTCAAATGGGAAGGCACTAAACTTCAAAACGAGTTTAAAGCCGAAGGCCAATTCTTGCCTATCACCTTTAAGAATCATTGGGCTGTTATCCGCCAAATCGACGCGGCTATGGGCGTTTCCTATACGTGCAAATAGGGCATTCTTTTGCTACGCATTAAAGGACTCACCAAGCAGTACAAAAACGCACCCCTGGTTCTTAAAGGGGTGAGTTTTGAGGTTCCAAAAGGGCAAATCGTCGGACTCATCGGCCCAAGCGGTGCGGGTAAATCCACGCTCATTCGGTGTATCAACCGCCTCATCGACCCCACAAGCGGAGAGATTTGGCTAGACAACACCCTTCTAAGCTCCCTCTCCAGTGGCAAAATGCGCGAACAACGCCGACACATCGGGATGATTTTTCAAGAATACGCCCTTGTAGAACGCTTAAGCGTCATGGAAAACGTTCTCTCTGGAAGACTGGGCTACCTACCCTTTTGGCGCACCTTTTTGCGGCGTTTTCCTGAAAAAGAGATCCAAATGGCCTTTGGCTTGCTTGAGCGTGTCGGACTCATAGACCACGCCAACAAACGTGCCGATGAACTCTCGGGCGGCCAACGCCAGCGGGTCGGCATCGCAAGAGCGCTCATGCAACAGCCCGACCTTTTACTCGTGGACGAACCTACCGCTAGCCTCGACCCAAAAACCTCCCGTCAAATCATGCGCCTCATCCAAGAAATCTGCTTTGAGCGGGGCCTTCCTGCCATCATTAACATCCACGACGTGCCTTTAGCCATGCAATTTACCCACCGCATCATCGGCTTGCACGGAGGAAGCGTAGTGTTTGACGGTTCGCCAGAAGCCTTGGACGAAGAAGCACTCACGAGTATCTACGGGGACGAAAACTGGGAAACCCTCACCGCCCAAGAAGCCGAAGTCTCACAAGAGGTGGCCTAGTGAGCTACCCAACCACGTGGAAACGGCCCCATTACATCATCCCCAGTGCTTCGTGGCGCATCGCCCTTTACATAGCGGCACTGGCGTACCTTGTTGTGGGCATCGGAAGTGTAGAAGTCAACTGGCTTCGGGCGTACGAAGGACTAGAGCGGGGTGCGCGCTTTGTGCAAGGATTTTTGCAGCCTGATTTTACCTCGCGCTTTACAGACATCAAGATTGGCATCATCGAAAGCCTCACCATGACGGTCACGTCTACGGTGGCAGGCATTTTGCTTTCCATCCCCTTTGGAATGGGCGCGGCACGCAATATTTCACCTAAACCCATCTACTATTTTTGCCGCAGTTTCATCGCTTTTTCGCGCTCCATGCAAGAAATTATCGTGGCCATCTTTCTCGTGGCACTCTTTGGTTTTGGGGCGTTTGCGGGGTTTTTAACTCTCACCTATGCGACCATCGGCTTTTTAGGAAAACTCTTGGCCGAAGAAATCGAGGAAATCGACCCGCGCCAACTCGAAGCCATTAGCGCCACAGGCGGGTCGTGGTTTCAGCGGTTTCATTACGCCATTTGGCCCCAAGTCATGCCACGTCTCGTGGGACTTTCGTTTTATCGCTTTGACATCAACTTTCGCGAATCTGCCGTCATCGGCATCGTGGGGGCTGGCGGCATCGGGGCAACCCTGAACACCGCCATCGACCGCTACGAATACGACTCCGCAGGCGCGGTGCTCATCGTCATCATTCTCATTGTTATGGCGTGCGAATATGCTTCAGGATGGATACGCAAATGGGTCAGTTAGAACAAGAAAAGCTCTGGCAACGCCGCATGAGCAAAAAAGCATGGATTGTCTGGGGCGGTTGGTTTCTCGTAGTGGCACTCAGTGTGTTTTGTTGGAACCTCATGACCGAAAACACGCTATGGGTTTTTGTTTATGATGCGCCCGAACAAGCCGCGGACTTGCTCTCACGTATGTTGCCGCCGCGTTGGGGGTACATCAACTCCCTTTACGGTGCGCTGTGGGACACACTCAACATCGCGACGCTTGGAACATTGCTTGGCATTATCATCGCCTTTCCTGTGGCGTTTTTTGCCGCGCACAATACCACCCCCTCGGTTCGTTTTGTGCGGCCTATTGCGCTGTTTATCATTGTAACGTCGCGCTCCATCAACTCACTCATTTGGGCCTTGTTGCTTGTGGCTATTTTAGGGCCAGGTATACTAGCGGGCATCTTAGCCATCGCGTTGCGCTCCATCGGTTTTGTGTCGAAGCTTTTATATGAAGGGATTGAAGAGATTAATCCCGTGAGCGTAGAAGCGGTATCGGCCACGGGCGCGTCGCGCATGCAGGTGATTGATTATGCTATCATTCCGCAGATTTTGCCTTCTTTTTTGGGGATTTCGCTCTTTCGTTGGGACATCAACATCCGCGAATCTACCATTTTAGGTTTGGTGGGTGCTGGCGGGATTGGCTTGCAATTGCAACACTCCATGAACACCCTTGCGTGGCCACAAGTGAGCCTCATTGTGGTGGTGATTTTAGGCACGGTCATCGTCTCTGAGGCGATTTCCGCAAAGGTTAGAAAGATGATTATTTGATGAATTCACGTGCTGTTTTTTCACTGTACGAGGGGGTGCGCGAGCACCTCCCCGAAGCTTTGGCTTTAAAAACCCCTTTACATGTAAAGGATATCGACAGCCTTTTAGACCAAGCGGGGTGCTTTTTTCTGGATGCATTTGGCGTGCTTAATGTGGGCACGAAAGCCATCCCAGGGGCGCAACAATTACTCAAACGCCTTCGAGCGCGCGGGCTTCCTTTTTTGATGCTCACCAACTCCGCCACCCTTCCCAAGTCCTACTTGTGTGACAAACTAGGCGCCATGGGCTTGGCTTTTGAACCCCATGACATCGTCTCAAGCCGCGAAGTGCTGTGGTCGCTTTTGCCTTTTAGTTCCAACAATTGGGGCATCATCGGCGAACGCCACGAGATGGAAGTGCCTTTGCGCGTTACGCTTCAAGAAGACGATGGGTTCTGGGAGAGCGATGGGTTTTTATTTTTAAGCACAGGATGTTGGGATGACGCCTTGCAAGCCAAGTGGCGAGAAGCATTGCGTGAGAGACCGCGCACCGTCTGGGTCGCCAACCCCGACCTCACCGCCCCTAGAGAAGATGGTGCTTTTCCCAAGCAACCGGGGTTTTACACCCTCTTGGAACCCGCTTCGTTGTTTACGGATTTACACTCCGTGGGTAAACCTTTTAACAACGTTTTTGCCTACGCCTTACACCTTGCCAAAAAACGCTGGGGTGTGGATGCGCAAGATGTCATGATGGTAGGCGACACCCTCCACACCGATGTGTTGGGCGCCAATGCCATGGGCATGAAAAGCGCCCTCATCGAAAGCTACGGCTTTTTCAAAGGCCTTGAAACCTTGCCTTTCATGCACCAAAGCGGCATCTTTCCTGATGTGCGTCTTAGTGCTTACATGTAGACGAATATCGCCCCTCAAACTCACTCATATAGGTGCGGTATTTTAGCGGCACAAATGCCTGTTGAAGTTTGGGGTTGGTGCGGTTTTGGATGGCGACGTGGCTAAAAAAGGTCTGCCACAATCCTTTACATGTAAGCTCTTTTTCGCTCACCTGTGGCACATCCGCGTGGGCAACCGCGTAAATCTCCCTCTCTTGGCTCACAAAAGCAAGCCCTCTTTCCACGTCGTGCAAGATGAACCCTTGCGCTCCAAGGCGTTCCACAAAGTGGTGTCCTAAAAGAGCAAGAATATTGTAATCTGTTTGGATTTTGGCATAGAATACTCCCTCTTCTAGCTCTTCAAAACGCACAAAGCCTTTCATGCGGTGCACCATTCGCCCATAAACCCTCGCCCAGTTTTGTACTGTTCGCACAGACTCTTGCGTGGGGTCGTAGAGGTTTTTTGGGTCTTTAAAGCCTAGGTTCACATACGCCAAAAGAGGCAGTTCAAAAGCAAGGGTATCGCACAAAAGCACCTGCTGGATTTCCCTTACATGTAAAGGCGAAAAAGTGCGTTTCATCCCCTCTAAAACGCGCCTTGCGTGGGTTTCGTCACTTCTTACTTCGTGGATTTGTAAAAGGCTTTGGGGACGGGATTTGAAGATGTGCGTAGGAGAAAGTTTGTGGGCGTACACTTCAAACACAAGGCTCAAAAATCCCTCGGCCGTCCCATCATACACCACTATCATACCTCCCCTCCTACCATGCCTTGGTACCAGTCAAACAAGCTAGGTTGCAGGAGTTTTTTTGGCCCCAACAAGGCGCGGCGGATGTGGTCTTCGCGCAAAGGCACTTCTTTTTGGTACACCCCTTTACATGTAATGAAATAATTGGCCCGTTTCAAAGAAACCCCAAGGCGGGAAAGCATAGCGTGGTCTAAGGCTCTAAACTTTCTTGCTTGCAAGATTTTCAAAGCTCCTCGCACCCCGATGCCCGGAATGCGTACCAACACTTCCTTGGGTGCCGTGTTGATTTCTACGGGAAAATGCTCCAAATGGCGCAAGGCCCAAAAGGTTTTGGGGTCAAGGTCAACGTCAAGTTTTCGGGTCGCTTCGTCCACCAACTCTTCAGCCCTAAAGCCATAAAACCGCAACAACCAATCCGCTTGATAAAGCCGATGCTCTCGCAACAGCGGCGGCGCAGTAAGTGTGGAAGGCAGTAAAGCGTTGTCGTTAATGGGAATGTACGCGCTGTAATAGACCCGCTTTAGCAAGGCTTTTTCGTACAACGCACTGCTTAAGCGCAAGATGTCAAAATCGCTCTCAGGCGTGGCCCCGACGATGAGTTGGGTGCTCATAGGAATAGGCGCGGAGGTTTTATGCAAGCTAATGTCGCGCGCGGCACGCAGGGGTTGCATCACTTTTTCTTTGGTTTTATTAGGCGCAAGAAGCGCCAAAGAATGGCTACTAGGCAGTTCGATGTTGGAACTCACTCGACTGGCCAGTGCGACGACTTTTTCGATGAGTTCAGTGTCGCATCCTGGGATGAGTTTGACGTGGATGTAGCCTCCGAAACCATACTCAAAGCGCAAAATCTCCAAGGTTTGGAGCAATAACCCCATGGTGTGGTTTTCGCTTTTGACAATACCAGAACTTAAAAACAACCCTTCGATGTAGTTACGCTTGTAAAAATCGATGGTAATATCTGCTAGTTCACGGGGTGTGAAGGCCGCGCGTGGGATGGCATTGCTTGCGCGGTTGATGCAATATGCGCACTCGTAAATGCATGCATTAGTCATCAACACTTTCAATAAGGAAATGCACCGTCCATCGGCGCTAAAACTGTGACAAATCCCGCTTGCATGGGATTTGCCTAGACTCGCGCCTTTTTGGTCGCTCCCGCTAGAACTGCAACTGACATCGTATTTGGCGCTATCACTTAAAATCGCCATTTTTTCAAAAAGAGTTTTTGCCATGGGTGCAGTGTAGCCCAGAAAAAAAGTGTCTAGGGATTTTATTTCAAAATGAAATCTTTGGAGTTTCAAAGCCAAAAATCGATACAATACGCCCTCACATACACCCCGCATTGTTGGAGAATCAGCACCCATGAACACACCATTAAACTATTCGCACCTCAAACTTGGCATCATTGGCGGTGGACAATTGGGCAAAATCATGTCCCAAAAAGCTAAAAAAATGGGCTTTCACGTCACCGTCCTAGACCCCACGCCCAATTGCCCCGCAGGCCAAGTTTCTGACGCACAAATTGTGGGTGGATTTTACGACCAAGCTAAACTTGTTGAGCTGATTCGCACTTGTGATGTCACCACTTTTGAGCTTGAAAATGTGGATGTAGAAGCCCTAAAGCCCCTCTTTGACCAAGGCCACGCCATCTACCCCTCCCCCTACACCATCGCCCTCATTCAAAACAAATACGAACAAAAAAAGTTCCTTGATTCCAAGGGCATTCCCGTGCCAACCTACAAAGACGTCAAGACGCCCTCTTGTTTAGAAAGCCTTGGTTTTCCTGTGGTGCAAAAGGCCAAAAAAGGCGGGTATGACGGGCGCGGCGTGATGGTGCTAAAGTCCAAAGAAGACCTTAAAAACGCCATCCAAGGCGAAAGCTTCCTTGAAGAGATGGTAAATATCGACAAAGAACTCGCCATCATCGTAGCGCGCAATCTCCAAGGCGAAGTGGCGTGTTATCCTGTAGTTGAGATGCTCTTTGACGAGCGGGTCAACATTTGTGACAGCGTCATGGCCCCTGCGCGAATTGCACCTGCGTTAGCCCAAGAGGTGAAAGACATTGCCATTGCTTGTGTGGAGTCTTTCGAGGGAGTGGGCATCTTTGGTGTAGAGATGTTTTTAACCAAAGAGGGGAAAATCTTGGTCAATGAAATCGCCCCACGGCCTCACAATTCAGCCCACTACACCATTGAATCTTGCGTCACTTCGCAGTTTGAGCAAATCGTCCGTGCGGTCACGGGCTTGCCTCTTGGCTCAACAGAGCTCATCATCCCCTCGGTTATGGTGAACCTCCTTGGGGAAGAAGGGTTTGAGGGCGAACCGCTTTTGGAAGGACTGCCAGAAATTCTTGCTCTTGATAAAGTCTCGTTTCATTTTTACGGCAAAAGCCACACCAAACCTTTTCGCAAGATGGGCCACATCACTGTGCTTGACCACAACCTAGACCTTGCGCTTGCACGCGCGCTTAAAGCTAAAGACATTTTCAAAGTGAAAGGAACTAAACCCCTATGAACAAACCTCTTGTTGGAATCATCATGGGAAGCGACTCTGACCTTCCCATCATGCAAGCAGCCGCCCAGATGTGTGATGCCTTTGGCGTACCTTATGAGGTGAGTGTTGTCTCTGCCCACCGCACTCCTGAAAAATTGTTTAGCTATGCAAAAAGCGCCCAAGAGCGTGGCCTTTTGGTCATCATCGCGGGAGCCGGAGGTGCGGCGCACTTACCTGGTATGGTTGCTTCGCTCACCCCGCTTCCCGTGGTAGGTGTGCCTGTAAAAACCTCTTCTTTGGATGGTATGGATTCGTTGCTCTCCATCGTCCAAATGCCCGGAGGCGTTCCTGTGGCAACCGTTGCTATCAACAATGCAAAAAATGCGGGTATTTTAGCGGCACAAATGGTAGGCATCAAACACAAAGAAGTGTGTGAAAAAATTGAGAATTATAAAAAACAGATGCAAGAAGAAGTGGAAGCCAAAGCGCAAAACCTTGAAAACATAGGGGTTGAGGCGTACTTAAAAGAGATGAACTCCTAAGAAAGAACCCATGGCAGAGCGTAAGCCGGGTTCTGTCGTGGGTGACTATTTATCTACGCGCCATGTTGCCAAGACGCTCTAGCGAAGGGTTTTGTGAGTATGAAGTAAAAAACCATCCCTTCTTGCTGCAGGTTGGGTTTACAAAGCCGTTTTAGTTACCTAAAACGCTGGTGGGCTCTTACCCCGCCGTTTCACCTTTTCCCTTACATGTAAGGGTAGTCTACTCTCTGTTGCACTGTCCCTCGGGTTACCCCGGCCATCCGTTAGATGGAACCTTACTTCATTGCAGCCCGGACTTTCCTCTTAGGGCGTGAGCGCCCCAAGCAGCCACCTGCTCTACCATAGGAGCGGGGATTATACCACAGGTTACTTTATGTCCCAAGCATTTTCACTTTAATGGAGCGCCATATACACCGCTACGCCGCAAAGCAACAGAGCAAACACGTATTTTTGCAGAACAAAGACGGTTTCATTTGCAATAAATCTTCTCAAACTTGATCCAAACAAAGACCACAATGCATTTCCCACAAAGAAAAAAGACATGGCAAGCGCGCTTAGAAAAAAAATGCCGCCAAAAGTTTCGCTTTGGTTTTTAAACTGCGTAAACATCAAGACAAGAGTCATGTACACTTTAGGATTGAGCAAACTCAGGATAAATCCGTTGCTAAAATCAAGGGGAATCTTTTTGTCTTGCAGTTTCATTTGTGAAATCTTATAGGCCAAATACAAAAGATAAGCAACACCAACGCTTTTAATAACAATGAAACTAAAAGGATAGAGGGAAAAAAGACGCGCAAGCCCCAAGCCTGTAGCAAGAGATTGGAGCATAAAAGCCACATTGAGGCCCAAGATAAGCTTGAGGGATTGCTTGAAGCCATTGGTTGTTCCCATGGCCGCCAAAGTAATATTTACAGGGCCAGGCGTCCACGCAAGAGGGATGATGAACGCTAAAAAAATAGCCAAAAACTCCACAACCGTCCCTTTAAAAGAAGTCTATTTTTGAGCACAACTGCGTAAGCCACAAAAGCAAAGCACTCTCATGGCTTACATGTGAAGCTTACTCCACAAACGAACAACAATAATCCACAACCTCGGGGCATGTTATCTCAAACGTGCTAAGTGCGGGCACATCAAACGACTCTCCCGCCCTTACATGTAAGGTGTTTTTACCCAAATGCACTTCGCAATTTCCCGCAAGAATCTCCATCACTTCGGCTGCTTGCGTGTTGAAAGTGTAAGTTCCCGGAAGCATGACACCCAAAGTTTTCTTGCTTCCATCAGCAAAAACAAGGGTGCGACTCGTTACTTTACCTTCAAAATAGACATTGGCCTTTTTAACAACACTCACATTTTCAAATGTATCCATACGCACGACTCCTTAAAAAAAGTGAAAAAGTGTAGCATGAAGTGCTTTAAGGTCTTACATGTGGAGTAAAAGCTTTGTGTTTGGGGTTTTCTCCCTTGACTTTTATTTTTACGCTATTGGCAAGGCGTCGTTAATGCTATTTTGCTATGCTTCTTGAAAAACTGTAGCAGGACACCATGGACTCACTCACACAAGCCGCCCTTGGCGCATCGGTTGCGTATGCATGTTGGCACAAGCCCTTGGGCAAAAAAGCGTTGCTTTGGGGAGCACTCTTGGGGACATTGCCAGACTTGGATATTGTGGCGCGCCCTTTTTTGGATGAGGTGGAGCGCCTTTACTTGCACCGTGGAGAGTCCCACTCCATTTGGTTTATCTTTTTTGGTGCCTTGATGTTTGCTTTCATAGCCCATCGATGGCGTGAAAAAATACCTTTTTCGCACCTCTTTTGGGGACTGTTTGCCATTTTTGGCACCCATGTACTCATTGACTATTTCACCATTTATGGCACCCAGCTTTTAGCACCTTTTTCGCGCTACGGATTTGCCCACGGGAATCTTTTTATCATCGATCCACTTTTCACCCTGCCGTTGCTTTTTGGGATTGGCTTTGCTGTTTTTTTTAAAAGTCCCAAAGCCAATCTTGCGGGACTTTACATAAGCTCTTTTTATGCTCTATTTTCGTTGGGCGCCCACGGTTACGCCCATCATGTCTTCACCCAAGACACAAAAAACAAAGCCTTACATGTAAGCGCGTCCACGACCATGGCAACGCCTTTTAACACCCTGTTGTGGCGGCACCTCGCCCAAACACCTGAGGGCTTACTGGTCGGGTATTATTCACTTTTAGCCCCGCGCGCCATCACGTATGAGCGCATCCCTCAACACAAAGAGCTCCTGGAACCCTACAAGGATGCCGCCAATGTCAACGCCATAGCATGGTTTTCTAAAGGGTATTGGGTGGCGCAAAAACAAGGCGACACCCTCCGCATGAGCGACGCGCGCTTTGGGGAAATCCGAAGCAGTATTGACATACCACCGCACACGTGGGGTTATCTTTTTTCATGGGTCATCACAGACGAAGAGCGGCGCATGCAACGCGCCCCAAGAACAGAGCGAAACCTCAAAGAAGCCTTACATGTAACGTACCAAAGGCTTGTGGGAGCGCATTAGTCAAAGCATGTTTTTCAAATCAGACGAAGCCGTCGGATACGCTAAAGCCATTTGCTTAAACGTCGCAATGGGCATCTTTGTTTTTAGCAACATGGCACACAGGTTAATCACTTCTGGGCTATTGTGGCGCAAAAGCGTTGCACCCAAAAGCGTACCCTCTTTAGAGAGCACCATCTTGTATGCCCCGTGGGTTTCGCCGATGCGCTTTGAAGAGGGCCAACTGGCCGTTTCGCCCTCTTTGATGGCGTAATCCAACCCCTTTTCCCTCGCCTCTTCTTCTGTGATACCCACGGCCACTAAGGGCGGGTGGGTGAACATCGCATGCGCCACCAACGCATCATCCCACGTGCGGTGATTGCCTTTGAGAATGTTTTCTCCTGCTATTTTGCCTTGTTCATCCGCAACCGTGGCAAGTTGGTAGGGCGTGTCGGTGCAATCCCCGATGGCGTACACGTGCGGGTTGCTCACGCTTTGCATGTGGGCGTTAACCGCAATGCCTTTGGCGCTAGCTTGCACGTTGCCCGCATCACCCTCTAGCACCGAGAGATTGGGCATGCGCCCGATGGTTTCAAAAACCGCATCGGCCTTTACATGTAAGCCCTCTTCCGTGATGAGCGTGTACGTGGCGCCTTGTTTGGTCACTTCTGTGACGGGCGCGTTGGTAATGACGCGAATGCCTGCTTCTTTGGTCGCACTCAAAAAGCGCGCTACCATGCTCTCATCAAACCCTTTAAGGGGTTGGTTGGAACGGTGTACAACCGTGACCTCACTGCCCAAACTCGCCGCCACATAGGCAAACTCAAAGGCAATCACCCCCGCCCCGACAAAGGCAATGCGTTTGGGGAGACTAGGCATTTCTAAAAAATCATCGCTTGTGCGTAAATGTTCGCTGCCTTTGATGGCGTTGCGCCTTGGCAAGGAGCCTGTGGCTATCACGATATGTTTTGCGCTCAGGGTTTTTTCTCCCACACGAAGCGCATCAGGAGCGCAAAAGGTGGCAATGCCTTCAATAAAGCGTGCCTTAGACTGGAGCGTTTTGCGGGTTCTGTGGGGTACGGACGCGGTAAATGCGTTTTTAAGGGACTGGAGCGCTGCCCAAGAGCTTTTTGACATGGTTTCAAAGCCGTGGCCAAGCAAATCTTTGATGGCATTGCGGGCTTCTTGGTGTGCCACGAGGTACTTTTTAGGCTGGCACCCCTTAAGCGCGCAAACACCGCCAAGGGGCTCAGGGGCAACCACTGCTACTTTTTGATGGGACGCTAAGGCTTCAAGGGCATAGTAAGCAGAAGTCCCGCTTCCGACGATGATGGTGTCAAAGTGTTCTGTTTTCATGGCGCACTCCTTGGTGTTGTCTGCTCTTTGTTTTGCACTAAGATGACTAAGGCATATCATACCGAACATTAGAACACAAAAACCTGCCCATAAAAAAACTATGGCCACACAGCAAGCGCGCCTTCAATAAAGCGTAAAAAACTAATCCACAATAAAAAGCTTCGCGCCACAAGGCGTGTAGGAGCGGTGCGCCATGGTTTCATCGGCGACTTCGTAGCTCATCCCTGCTGTTAAAAGATGCACTTCGCCGTTTTCAAGTTCCGTGTAAAGTTCACCCTCCAAGCACAACAAAATGTGCCCTTTTTGGCACCAGTGGTCGGCCTTGTACCCTGCGGAGTACTCCACCATCCGCACGCGAATCTCACCGCATTGTTTGGTGCGCCAAAGGGCAACGCCACTTTCGCCTCGATGTTCACTTGGCGTGATACTGCTCCACTCGGTTGTGCCAAAAGGGATGTGGGTCATTTGCATTGGGTTTTCCTTTACATGTAAGGGTTTTTTGGAGAAAGAGCATACAAGTTCTAATAATGAGAAACTCTACATGATGTTTGCTGAAAACAATACTATCGAGGGTTCCAAGAACACAAAACTATTACGGCAAAATTGAGTGCATAAACTTCAAGGTAACCAAGCCAGCATCATCAAATTTTTAATAGACACCAAGGAGGGTTTGACATGCCGCGCACGATTGTCGTACAATGCTGATATTTATATACGACAAGGATTGACGATGAACAGTAAAATCACTCTTTATGCCGACCAAAACCTTATCGATGGCATCAAATCTTACGCAAAAAAGCACAACACTTCTGTCTCAAAATTGGTGATGCACTTTTTTGAATCCACGCTAAAACATGAAAATCCCAACAAAACAATACCCTCTAAAACATCAAAACTTCAAGGCGTCCTTAAAGGGAAAATCTCGAAAGAGGAATACACCGCCTACCTTGAAAAGAAGCACGCATGAGGGTTTTACTTGACACTAACGTTGTGTTAGATTTACTCATGGAGCGCGAGCCTTTTAGCCAACTGGCACAAAAGATTTTTCTCAAAATAGAATCAAAAGAGATACAAGGCTTTTTATGCCCAACTTCCGTGACGACGCTTTATTACCTTTTACGCAAGCATCTTGGCAAAAAAGAGTGCAATGAAGCGATTCAAACGTTACTTGAGCTGTTTGAAGTTGTAAGCTTGGACAAAAATATTTTGCAAGAAAGCGTAAAAAACGTAGGCAGCGACTTTGAAGACAGCGTCATCTACACGAGCGCCTCCCATGCGCACGTTGACATCATCATCACCCGAGACCTTAGCGGATTTAAAAACTCCCCCATCAACGTGATGCAACCCCATGAGTTTTTGATTGATGCAGAGGCCGTGAACTAAAACGCGCTTAGCAAGCCCATCACAAACTTACCAAAGGGCGTTTTTTAAGGCTTGTCACATCCACACCATGCCATCTTTGGCAAGAAGCGAAATGGGAGCTTTATTTCTTGCGATGATGGGGATGATTGGGCTAGGTGTTTTTGTCATTTGGGGTTGCTTATTGTTTTGATATTTTCACTGCTTAATATTCTCATCTGTTCTATTGCTATTTTATTGAGCCTTCGAAGCCTCTCTTTTTGCGATAACCCTTCACTGATAAAGTGCGCATTGAGAGATTCCATATTTGCCAAACATACAAGTTGATTGACATTAGCCTCATCACGGATATTTCCTTTTTTGTCTTTGTTTAGATCCCTCCACTCTTTTGCACTCATGCCAAAGAGTGCTACATTTAAGATGTCGGCTTCGCTCGCATAGACAAAATTTATCTGACTAGGTGTAAGCTCTTTTGGGGTGAGATTTTCTTTGATAGTATCGGTATGGATTTTATAGTTTAGCTTTGTAAGGTTTCGACGAATATCCCAACCAAGTTGTTTTAGCTCTTCACTTTTAAGTCTTTGGAACTCTTTGATAAGATAAAGTTTAAACTCAACAGAGACCCAAGAAGCAAACTCAAAAGCGATGTCTTTATGAGCGTATGTGCCGCCGTATCGCCCTGACTTTGCCACCATCCCTATGGCATTTGTTCCGCTTATCCACTTTGTAGGACTCATCGTAAAACTATTGAGACCTGCATCTTTTTTAAACCCGTCGAATTCGACGGGTTTAAAATCTGGATTGTAAAGCTGTTCCCAAATACCTAAAAACTCTATGGTATTACGATTGCGAAGCCAATTCTTTATAATGTCATTAGCAAGAGCATCGTCCTTGTATTTGGCTATATCGGTTATGCAAATATAATCTTCATCTTCTATTTTTAGAGTTGTTATCTCATTATTCAGTACTGTTATTTTTGCCATGGTTTACCTTTTTTAACCACCATCCTACAATGAATCGCTCAACTACTTTGAAAAAATTTCAATTTGAAATGCTTTGCAATGCAACATCCGCACGCCAAATTTTCTTGCCTAGGTTCACCAAAGAAAGATTTACATGTCATGTAAAGGTACCAAGCTTAACGCCTAGTATCTTTACGAACCGCAGTGATAAATTGATAAGAAATGTACAAAACAACAAGCTTACATGTAAAGCCTAAAGTAGTTGGAATTTCATAGTTGTTTTTAAATCCCTCAAGCGGATTAATCATGGCAATAAAATAGTCAAGATTTACTGGCAAACAAGTTTCTCTCATGGCAATAAAATAAAATCCAAAAGAACCAACAAATGTTAAAATAGCTAAACCACGTTTGTCTTTTATGTCGTAAAAAAATAGTGAAAAAACAGAGAGGAGAGCCAAAAAACCAAATCCCCACAATGAGTCCTTATCAAAAGCCGCCAACCCAGCAAACACAAACCCCACTACAAACAACCAATACAGTGGCAAAGCCCAGCTTCGGCCATGACTGGAAACCATGCCATGCAAGCCAAAAGTAAGTCTATCTTGCCATGAGCCATTTTTTCTTAGTTCATCCCGATGTAAAGCCATTTCGAGAGAATAAAACTTATTGGCAACAATGTGGTCGCCTTGCTGGTCGTAAGTGTATTTAATCTGTCGTGCAATTTCACGGTCAAGGGGTTTTTCTAAGTTTTTAAAAAAACGTTTTTGTGAAATATCACCCCAATTAACCTTTCCAAAAAATGCATCATAAAAAAGAATGTTGTCTAAAAAAATTTTAGCATCATTTTTAATCGTAAAATCATTAAAGCCCACATTAGCAAGCTCCATATGTTTGATTTCCAAAGATGCACATACCACTATCTCTCGAAAAAGAATTTCTGAAAAACTTACATCTTCTAATTTAAAAACATAAAAAGTGCATTTAATAAATTCAACTTCTTCATTAAATTTACAGCCAGAAAAAATTGCCTCGGATTCAAATTTACAGTCGTAAAATTCAACTTGTTTTTCAATATTACAATTTAAAAAAAGAATTATTTTAAATTTTTTACTTTGAAAATCAAGGTTTTTGAACTTGCAGCACAAGAATTTAAGAGGAGCTTGTATAGTTTGCTTCTCAGCAAAAGCACTCCAACCAAATTCCTCAAATATGGGAAATGAAAAATTTTCAAAAGCATTTTCAAGACCAAGCATTTTGATTTCAGTCCAAAACTCTTTTGTCTGCTCCGACTCAACATTATCCCAATATGACTCAATCTTTTCACAATGGAAAATGCATTTATCACTCTCCCCGTATGCCTCACGCCCACATCCATCAACAACACACTGGCTCATATTTTTTTTCCTTACATGTAAACTCTCGCCCCCCCCTACAACTCCCGCCGTAAAATCTCCTCTAGCACCACGGTTGCGTAAGAGCCTTTTTGCAGGCTAAAGTGCATTTCAAACCACGCTTCTTCTTCGCGGTAGTTCCACTCTACGTCCTCGGCGAAACTCCACGCGAAGCGTCTTGCGCCGTTCATTTGGGCTAGGTAGGGTTCGGCTTGGGCGCAGTACACATCTTCTATCTCTTTGGCGATGCCCTCGGTGCGCATGGCGCGGTTGCCGGCCAGCCAGCCTGTAAGTACCGCATCTTTTGCCTCGAATCTAGCCGCTTCTGCTTCTACATCTTCGATGACAAAGGCCTTGCCGTGAGGGTAGTGGTGGCACACATCACCGGGCAAAAGTTTCAAAAACTGCTTTTGCGCTTTGAGGGATTTGAGGGTCGCTTTGTCCCACGGGAAGATCTCGGCAAGCTCTTTTTCGCTAAAGCTTTCCACCAGTTTGCTCATCTCGATGCGCCGCGAAAGCCATGCGTTAAAGAGGCTACTTTGGTACGCGCTGATGAGCAGGTCATGAATCTTTTTGTTACGCTCACGCCGTTTGCCTTGCAAGATGGCTAAGCCTTGTTCAAAGTTGTCCCCCTCTTTTCCAAACCGCTGATACCCAAAAAAGTTCGGATACCCTTGCGCTTTGATGGTACGCAACGCTTGTTCAAGTTTGAGCGCGTCGGTAGGCAACACCTTTTTCAGGCGGATAAAAAAGCGGTTGCCTTTGAGGTGTCCCATCTTGATTTTGTTGTTGTGGTACGTCGTGGAAAGCAGCTTGATATTAGGATGCGAAAAGTTTTCAAAGGCCTTTTCATGGGACTTGTGGATGCTCACATACTGGATGGTCATGCCCTCTTTATCTTTCAGTCCCGCGTAGCCAAAGTCTCGCACTTTTGCCCCGCTGATTTCGCTTAGGGCTTGAAGCATCTGCCACGTGGTCAGGTCTTTTTTCCTTACATGTAAGACCAAATGCTCACCCTCACCACTAAAAGGGTACAGGGGAATCTCCGTCACGGTAAAATCGTTAGCATTCTTCGTAAAATGCACCCCATCAATAGGGCTATGGTTCAAAAAAAAGCGTCTTTCCACAAGGTTTCCTTAAAAGTGATGTTCTTTGCACGGGCAACGAAAACGCCCCCGCACGGCTTTGCCAAAGAGGGTCAAAGGTGTTTTAGTTTGCTCGGCAATGCGCCGCAAAATGCGTTCATAACGCGGGTCAAAGCTAAAGAGCATTTCGTACTCTTCGCCACTGCAAAGCTGTGCTTTTGTGTGCTTACATGTAAAGCGTGCGCCAAGGTTATTGGCCGCGCACAAACGGGAGAGGTCTTTGCCAAGCCCATCAGAAATGTCCATCGCCGCGCTCACATACGGCGCGGCTTTGTAAAAAAACGCCGCCTTTAACACAGGCTTCATAAACCGCGAATCTGCCCCCAAACTTCCGCCACGCATCAGGGTCTTTAACCCTTTTAGCGACTCGCCAATGCGCCCCGTGTACGCCAACACATGCCCCTCTTTCATCCCCTTGCGAAACACAGGGTTTTTCGTGTGGGAGATGATAGTGATAGAGATGGTTAGTCGCTCCCCAGAAGTGGTGTCACCCCCGATGAGTTCCACGCCCCACGCCTTACATGTAGCCAAAAACGCCCCCGTGAGTTCTTTGAGTTCGGCGTGGGTATAAGAACGGGGGATGGTCACGCCAATGAGCGCGTATTTGGGCACGGCGTTCATGGCGATAGCATCAGAAAGGTTCACCAACATGCTCTTTTTGGCAATCTGCGCCAAGCTCATCCATTCGCGTTTAAAGTGCACGTTTTGGGCAAAAATGTCCTTAGAGTAGACCCACTCACCCACGACCGCCCCATCATCCCCAATGCGCGGTGAAGTGAACTGTGAAATGACAAATGCTTCTTTGTTCATGGGCTCCCTTTATTGGGCAACATTGTACTCAGATGCGTGTTAATTTTACTTGATTACATGCCCTTTTCATGCGAAGTGTGTACACTTACCGAAAATATAAGTTTACATTCAGTACACTTGACACTTACGCAAAAACCAAGGAGACCGCCGATGACGTTTTCGTTTTCAGTGAGCATTTTTCGCTTCAACGCCAAAACCGATTACCTGCCCTATTACAAAAAACACACCTTAACCTTTTCGCCTCAAGACTCCCTCGCACAGGCTCTTGCACAGGCTAAAACCCAAGACCCTCTCTTTGACTACCCCCAAGGCGAACACGCCGCGGTCAAGGTCAATGGCGTCGCCCTTTCCACCACCACGTCGCTCCAAGACATCAAAGCAACTTTCGGCACGGAACTTACCATCGACGCCCTCTCAAGCAAACGCGCCACCAAAGACCTCATCATCGACACGCAAGATTTTTACGAGCGTTTTGATTTGCTTGCCCCTTACGTGCAAAAAGTCGACCGAGAGTACTTTGAGTCACTCATTTGCTTGCATTATGGCTCCGAAACCCTTGCCTACAACCCACGCTTTTACGGCGCAGCTTTTTTTGTCTTCGCCAAAGAGATGATGGAAAAATACTACGAATTTAAAGACCAAATCCTCGCCGTCGTTGCTGACCCAGAAAATGGCATCTGGCTACACACGCCCCTTGCTTTTACTGTTTTCCCTGCGCCCGCCAACGTCGAAGAGTGCGTAGATGCGCTCAAAAATGCACTTGCACAAAGTGGTGTCCAAGCACCCCAATCCTTCACAACCCTTAGCCAACAACCCGCCACCACAACCGCTTCGCTTTTAGAAATTTTAGGCATTGCAGACACGGCGGAGCCTTTAGACGCCATCGCTGAAGCACTTGGCGCGTGCGTGCCCAAGCACCCTTTTAGTAAGTTTAAAACAGCGCTTTTTTTGGGACAAACTAGCGATGCACCTGCCCTTGAGCGTTTTATCGCTTTCTCAGGAGCCAAAAGTACCGCTCTCTCCCGCACCCACCAACACTGTGGCGCCGCGCTCTTTCCCCACGCAAAGGAGATTGCACTCAAGATGGGAGGCGACATTTTACTTGAAGCCTTTGATGCAGGATGTGACTTTGTCCTTGTAAATGATCCTTTAGATTTTGCTTTTTTAGAAACCAATCAAACCGCCATAAGCAAAGCCCTTAACAGAGAGGTAAAAATCCCTGTACTTACCCCTGCCCAACTGGTCTTGCTTTCCCTTGGAGAGTTTGACAAAGCCGCCCTTTCTTCTCACACAGTCAAACCTACATTTATAGATTAAACACCCCCCTCACTACGGTGGGGGTTTTTAGTTTGTTTTAACGGCCTTTAAGCTACTATACTGCCCATGACGCACATCGAAAAAATCCATTTTCTTCATCAACTTTACCAATACCGCGCCCTTGGGTTTAATTACATCAAGCACGAACGCAACCTCACACCACCTAGCGTTGTTGTCAGTGATGGCTCTCTCCAGACACTTGAGAAATCTCTCCTTGCCTGCCAGCTGTGCGCCTTGGCAAAATGCCGCAAAAAAGTGGTTTTTGGCGAAGGAAATCCCAGCGCTAGCATTATGTTCATCGGCGAAGGGCCCGGAGCCAGTGAAGATGAATCGGGCCGTCCTTTTGTGGGGCGCGCAGGGCAACTGCTCACCAAAATCATTGAAAATGTGTTACATGTAAAGCGCTCAGAAGTCTACATTGCCAACATCGTCAAGTGCCGTCCGCCCAAAAACCGCGTCCCTTTTCCCGAAGAAGTCGATGCGTGTAAGCCTTTTTTATTGCAACAAATCGCGCAAATAAACCCGCGCATCATTGTGGCTTTGGGCTCTACAAGCTACCACCACCTCACGGGCGAATTTGACAGCAAAATCACCCAAGTGCGTGGCCAAGTCATAGCTTTTGGCGATGCCAAACTCGTCCCAACCTACCACCCTAGTTTCTTACTTCGCAACCCCTCTGCCAAAAAAGAGGTTTATCTTGACATGCTAAAGGTTAAATCACTCCTATGAAGCCCTTCATCCTTGCACTTATTGTTCTTACCACGTCGCTTTTTGGCCAAACACGCTCGTTATTTTCACCCATTTCTGCGCCTCAAAGCTTTTTTCTCGATACCGAGGGTGCCGCATGTGACGAGCAATGCCTTGTCTCTTTAGTGCAACAAGAATTTTACTTTTCCTTTTTGAGCAAATACCCTTACGCGCCCGTGAGTCTTGATGCGCTTCAAGAGCTCTACAGGGAGCTTAGTATCGCCTTTGGGTTAGATGCCCAAGGAGACAAGCCTGCCATCCGCCTTGCGGTGCTTGTGCCCCAAAAACGCATTCGCGGCTACGCCATCTCCACAGTCAATACCGTCATTGCCTATCTACTTCACCGCAACCATCACTTTAGTGTGGAAGTATTTAACATCAACGACGAAACAGAGGAAGACGTGGCACGCGGTATCAGTGAAATTCGTGCCAAAGAGTATCATTATGTTATTGCTCCTCTTACCGTCGACGGCGTGCCACACTTGTTAAAATACGCCCAAGGACTACAGCTATTTGTTCCCACAGTGCACCAAAGTCTTGTACATGATGCGCCTTCCTCAGTGCTTTTTGGCGGCATCGACTACCAAGACCAAGTGCGCACACTCAGCCAGCACGCCAATGAAAAAATCGCCACTTTTTCAGACGGCACCCTTCTTGGAAACACCCTTGATGCGCTCGTAGAAAAAGAAAATGGCATGGCGGTTTACAAGCGCGAACTTGGTTCTGCACGGATTGATTTTAAATCTTTTCTCAACGGCAACATGCGTCTGCAAGGAAGTTCTGTCTTTTTAAACATGCCTTTAGTGCGCAGCAGTTTGCTGGCTTCTCAGTTTCGTGTGTATGGCATCGAACCCCACGCTTTGCTCTCCACGCAAATCAGTTACCACCCCATGCTGCTCACCCTTTCCCAGTTTGAAGACCGCGAAAAATTGCTCATCGCCAACGCCATCGACTTTGTCCCGAGCGAGATTCGCATCATCAACACACTCTTAGGACACAGCATTGAGTACGATTGGGTCAACTACGCTACAAGCATTGGAATGGATTATTTTTACACCCAATATTTCAACAAAGATGCTATCGCCTTATTTAAAGAGTCCATCAACGAAGGTCAAGTACAGTACAAAACCCGCCTGTTTAAAGCGGGTCGGTACAAGTTTTTCTTAGCCGAGTAAAAAAACTTTTGTCGCCTCGTCGATACGGGAGAGTTTACCCTTGCACACATACGCAAGGGTAACATCCATCCAAAAAAGCTTCTCTTCTTCTTTAAAGATTTCATGGCGCACCACTAGCGAAGCGTTTTTACATGTAAGCACCTGAGCGCTTACATGTAACAAATCCCCCAAGCGTGCAGGCTTCAAAAAGTGCGCACTTAAATCTTTCACCACGAAATGGCAATCCCCATCTCCCAAGGTAAAGTTAGCACTAAAAAACTTCTCACTTCGCGCGCGTTCGCAAAACTTGATGTAATTAGCATGGTACACAATACCGCCCATATCGGTATCTTCATAATACACACGAATCTTGTGCAAGTGTTCTTTCATCGTTTTCCTTATTGTCACTTCAATACCAGTATGTTACCCACAACACCCTTTACATGTAAAGCTTCATGAGACCCAAAGGGGTTTTGGATTACACTTTTGCATCCCAATGCTACAAAGGAATTTCATGAACACTTCTTTTCTTATTTTGCTTGGCGTTTTGGCCCTTGTGGTTTTTTTGGCGGTCAACATTTACAACCGCTTGGTGGAGCTGAAAAACCGTCTTGAAAATGCCTTTGCCCAAATCGAAGTGCAACTCAAGCGCCGTTACGACCTCATCCCTAACTTACTCGAAACCGTTAAAGCCTACCTCAAACACGAAAGTCAAACCCTCGAGAACGTGGTCAAAGCCAGAAACACAGCCCTTTCAGCCCTTGAAGCAGTGGCCAAAAACCCTGCAAGTCCTAGCTCCATGGACGCGTTTATGCGCTCTGAAAAAGCCTTTCAAGGGGCTATGGGAAGCCTCAACATCGCTGTAGAAGCGTACCCAGACCTCAAAGCTTCAGCCAACATGCAGCATTTTTCTGAAGAACTCACCAGTACGGAAAATAAAATCTCTTTCGCTAGACAAGCCTTTAATGACGCGGTCACTGCGTACAACACCTACAAGCAAACCTTCCCGCCAGTTCTTCTTGCTGGCATGTTTGGACACGCCGAAAACGCACGCATGTTGGAGTTTGAAGATGCCATCCAAGAAGCACCCAAAGTCACTTTTTAGCCATGAATTTTTTTGAACATCAAGACCGCGCCAAGCAAAAAACCACCCACTTGGTGCTCCTCTTTGGCCTTGGCGTCTTAGCACTCATCGCTTCTGTTAGCGCCATTGTGGTCTTTGCCTTTGCCTCTTTGGATGCAAATACAGCCTATCTTTTCCAAACTGAGGGCGCGCGCGCTTTGCTTGCCCCTGAAGTACTCACGCTCCTTTACACTGTGGGTGCAGGGGTGATTGTCATCGTTTTATTGGGGATGTTTTTTAAAAACATGCAACTCAAAGGCGGGGGTAAAAACGTGGCTGAGAGCCTTGGAGGGAGACTGCTCAACCCCAACACCCAAGACCCCCATGAACGCCGCGCTCTCAATGTTGTCGAAGAGATGGCCATCGCCTCAGGCATAGGTGTGCCGCCTGTGTATTTGCTCGAAGAAGAAGGCATCAACGCTTTTGCCGCGGGTTACGGTCAACACGACGCTGTTATAGGTCTCACGCGCGGGTGCATCACCCACCTAAACCGCGACGAACTCCAAGGGGTCATCGCCCATGAGTTTAGCCACATCTTTCATGGCGATATGCGCCTTAATATGCGCCTTGTGGCATGGTTGTACGGCATCATCCTCATTGGACTCATTGGGCGCATCGTCTTTCGCTTGGCCGCTTCAAGCGGACGCAGTCGGGGGAAAAATGACAACAAAGCCCCGATTCTTATCGCAGGGGTTGCCCTCATAGTCGCAGGGTACGCGGGGTCTTTTTTTGGTGGGCTCATTCGCGCAGCCCTCAGTCGCCAACGGGAATACCTCGCCGATGCTTCCGCGGTGCAATACACCAGAAACCCCATAGGTATCGCAGGAGCCCTTAAAAAAATAGGTGCGTCCAGTCACGGCACTGCATTAAAGAGTTCTGGCGCATCGGAGTTTAGCCATCTTTTTTTCGGCGAAGCCTTGCCAAGTGGTTTTTTAGGACTCATGGCAACTCACCCACCATTAAACGAGCGCATCAAACGCATTGAGCCAGGCTGGGATGGGAGTTTTGCCACGCCCTCATCCCAAACACCAAAGCAAAGTACCAAAACCCATTTAAACGGCAAAAGCATCGCCACAGCCGCCGTATTGGCCGCCCTAGGCCAAGTAGGAGAAATCCACGAACAAAACCTCCACGACGCCCAAACACTTTTGTCCCATTACGACCCTCTTTTGCTCAATGCAGCGCACGAACCTTTACTTGCTCAGGTGTTGATGTATGGCCTTTTACAAAGCAAAGATAGCGCCATCAGGCTCGCTCAACACGCTCTTTTGAAAGAAAAAATTAGCCATCTTCCCGAGGCAAAAACACTGCTTTTGCACCTTGAAACCCTTGAAACAGAACACATCTTACCATTGGTGGAACTCTCCTTGCCTGCGCTTAAAACCCTTAGTGCCACGCAACAAAATACCTTTGAACACACCCTTAAAACACTCATCAAAATTGATGGCAAAGTCAACGCCCTTGAATGGTCAGTTTACACCATTCTCACCCAATCTTTCAAAGGTAAAGCACCCCAAAGTGGGCACAAAACACTCCTTACATGTAAAGCTCACGCGCAAATGGCATTAAGCGTGCTTGCTCACGCAAGCTGCCACAAAACAGCGTCTGCTTTTACCCATGCTTTTGAAAAACTTGACATTGGCACATTGGAACTTCTAAAAGAATCACAGCTCGATTTTAGGCAATTAGAACATGCATTAGAGGCACTTTTAGCACTACAGCCCAAATACAAACAGCGTCTTTTGGAGGCCATGGTTGCATGCGTAGGGTTTGATGGTACGGTGAACCCACACGAAATTCAACTACTAAAAGCCATGGCACTTTGCCTTGGTGTGGGATTGCCGCCGCTTATTGCAAATGCTTAATAAGAAGCTTGACATAGCGCACGTCGAGCTTGTTTTTATACTCGCTTTGAATGAGACGAAGGGCATTAAACGTGCTGTAAGCAGGACGGTAAGGCTTTGTGGTAATCAGTGCATCAAACACATCGCACACTGCCAAAATCTTTCCAAATTGACTAAGTGTCTCTTGTTTTAAACGATACGGATACCCGCTTCCATCCAACCGCTCATGATGTTCTTGGACGGCTTGAATCACAGAGCGGGTGCGTACTTTATGTTTTCGCAACAGCGATACACTCTCTTTAGGGTGTGTTTGAATGCGTCGAAACTCCTCTTCACTCAGGGCGCCAGGCTTTTGGAGCAGTGTTTCATCCAGTGCCGTTTGCCCAATATCATGTACAAATGCCGCAAACACAAGATCACGCTGATCGGTCAAATCAAGCCCAATACGCCCAGCGATGATAGAGACAAAAAAGGCTACTTTGGTTAAATGGGCAGGCAAGGAGTGTGCCTCATCAAGAAAGATATTAAAGGAAGAAAGGGTTGTTTTTTGGGCATTGACAACCTCCACAAGGGCTTCTGCTAAAGCCAAAAGCATTTGCACAGGCAACTGTTTTTCATTATTTTCCCTAAGCCATGCGCCCAAAAGATGTTTAGCGTTGGTGTAGATAGCCTTGAGTTGCTCGGTTGCAACAAGATTTGGCGCGACCAACACTGCTTGAGTACGATGAAGTGCTTCGTCTAAACTAGGGATAATGTGCACGTTTGGATTTTTAACATGGGCAAGGCAATACTGCTTATACTGTTTGAACTGCTTATTTTCTACATAGATTTTGGCTTTGGCGCGCGTGAGCTTTTTGTAAATGGTGCCACTAAGCAAGGTGCCACTCTCCACCAAAACAACAAAACCATGAAAGCGTTGAATGTAACAGTCAAAACCAATGGGGGTATTTTCTTCAAAGACACTCGAATCAATCGGCGTAAAGCCATGATTGAGAAAAATTTTCTTTACTTTGATCACATGATGCCTTTTTGCGTCATAAGGTAAAATTATAACCTAAACTCTTTAAATTCCTATGGTATGATTCTTGTGTCACCGACCCTTAAAGCGGTGCTTTCTTTTAAAAGGCATTACATGTATATCTCATTGTTTGACCTGTATAAAATTGGCATAGGGCCTTCAAGCTCTCACACTTTTGGCCCCATGGTTGCCGCTGCACGTTTTATGAATGACCTAAGAGCAAAAGGATTTTTAGAACACACAACCGACCTTTTCGCCTCCCTTCATGGCTCCCTCGGCGCGACAGGCAAAGGCCACTTAAGCGACGTGGCTCTCATGCTTGGATTTTGTGGGTATTTGCCCAAAGATGTTCCCGTTGAAACCATCACATCTCTTGTGAAAGCATGGCATGCCAAAGGCACCATCACACATGCCAACCACCCTCTTACTCTTACTATTTCTTTTGAAAACGAGCCTTTACCTCGCCATGAAAACGGTATGCACTTTATAGCCAAAACAAAGAATGAAATACTTTACCAAAATATCTACTACTCCACAGGCGGTGGGTTTATCCAAGAAGAAAACAGCGCCCAAGAACCCCACCACGAACCTACTGTACCCTACCCTTTTGAGACCGCTTCAGCCTTACTTGGTCACTGCAAAGAGCGTTCTTTAAGTGCGTGTTTGTTAGCCAACGAACTTGCCTTTCGCGCCCAAGAGGAGATTGATGCATACGTAGATGCGTTGTGGCACACCATGCAAGAAGGCATGGAACGGGGCATGCACCAAGAAGGCGCGCTTCCTGCTCCCACGGCTCTGACTAGACGCGCCCACACGCTTTACCTTGCCCTTCAAAACCCCAAACCAAAAACGTCTGCACTCATGGTGCAAATGGATTGGGTTAACCTCTTTGCCATGGCGGTTTCTGAGGAAAATGCCAACGGCGGACGGGTGGTCACCGCGCCTACGAACGGGGCGTGTGGGATTGTCCCTGCGGTGCTGATGTACATTCACAAGTTCATCGAACCGCTAAATGCAAACACTTTGCTTCGGTTTTTTCTAGTGAGCTCAGCTATCGGTGGGCTTTTTAAACGCAATGCTTCCATTTCTGGCGCGGAAGTGGGCTGTCAAGGGGAAGTGGGCGTGGCAAGCTCCATGGCCGCAGCGGGTTTAGCAGACTTCCTAGATGCATCCCCTCAAAGCGTGATGATGGCAGCGGAGATTGCCATGGAGCACCATCTGGGACTCACCTGTGACCCTGTGAACGGACAAGTACAGATTCCGTGCATCGAACGCAACGGCCTTGCGGCGGTAACGGCCATCAACGCGGCAAGCATGGCGCTCGCGCGCAATGACACACCCGCGCGCGTCACCCTCGACCAAGTGGTAGAAGCCATGCGCCAAACAGGCAAAGACATGAACCCTAAATACCGCGAAACGTCTTGCGGCGGGCTCGCAGTGGTGCTTTAACCGACCACGCAGTCTTTGCCCGTGGTTTTGGCGGTGTAAAGGTTGCGGTCTACTCGGGCAAAAAAATCTTTGTAGGTTTCCCCTTGGCGGTATTGGGCCACACCAATACTGGCGCTAACAGTGCCGATGTCTTGAAGCGTTTTTTGTCTAAGTACCTCAAGGATGGTTTGGGCAAGAGTTTTTGCACCTCCCAGTGTTGTTCCAGGAGAGAGAATCAAAAACTCCTCCCCACCCCAACGCCCTATGCTATCTGTTTTACGCGTAGTGGCTTGGAGAATTTTGGCAAACTCCTTAAGCACTATATCTCCCGCTTGGTGCCCGTGAGTATCGTTGATGCCCTTAAAGTCATCCAAATCAATCAAAAGAATTGAAAAGGGATGCGCAAAGCGCCTAAAGCGCTCTAGCTCACCTTGTATAAGTTCGTCTATTTTGCCACGGTTGTAAAGGCTTGTAAGTGCATCCGTTGAAGCAAGTTGAACGAGTTTTTGGTTGACACTTGTGAGCTCTTTGGTGCGTAGTTTTACCTCTTCTTGAAGTTCTGTTGTAAAATTTTTAATGCGATACCCCATGGCATTAAAAGCCATAATGGCACTAGCTATCTCCCCCTCACCCTCTAGTACAATGGGTGAAAAATCTCCTTTTGTATAGCGCTTGGTGGCATGCTCTAGGGCCTTAATGGGCTGCATGATAAGCATGGAAAGGTGTTTAGCGAGAAAATAAATCACCAAAGCCACCCCGACATACAAGGCCACCATGCGCACAACCAAAGACCTAAGCGCGTCGTAATAATATTCATGGGAAATGAGACTTTTGAGGCAATATCCCGTGTTTTCAATGTGTACACAAGCGGATGAGACAAGTTTTTGTTCGCCTAGCGAGATTACCTTTTCTGCCTTAAGTTCAGTGCCTCCATAGCGTGCATAACCCTTGGGCGTGATGAGCCATATCGCATCTTCTTTTTCTAGAGCAAGGTACCGCAAGCCTTTCACGCGATTTTGCGTCAACTGATCTTGCAAAAACAGAGTCATATTGGTCTTTAAGAGCGCCCTTGAATCTTTTGCACTAAAATCAACAATGGCCTCAAAAAACGCCGCCTCAAGAGGGCGCTCTTCTTTTGTTATTCTAACCAACAACGTGTTGTTTTTAAAAAAAGAAACTTCACCAATATAAGGATAATTTTTAAAAATACGCTCAAAATTTCGTTTCATTTTCCCCACACCCACCACCGAAAGCCATGGTATGACATCGTACGCTAGAGCAATATCACCGTCGTTTTCAAGGCTTTTAAGCACAGAAGTGTTGTTGGCAAGCGTATTTTTCAAATCATTATAAATATTGCCATTAACCACGCCTGCATGGGTGCGTTGATGCGCAGAAAGGGTTGTTTCAAAATGCGCAAAATAGGCCCAAGCAGAAAGAACAAACACAAGGGTAAAAATAAATAAAAATCCCGTAAAAATCTTTCGTTCGATATTCATGCGCTACTCAATCATCTCCACCAAAGCCTTGTAATCACCAAAGCTCATTCCCGTGTAGCGCTCTAACTGACGAGAAAAAATGCCTGAGTTTTTGTAGCGTTCAATAAAGGCGTCTATTTTCTCATTGAGCACCCTACTCTCGTGACTTGACCCCCATGCCAGCTCAGTGCGTGTGGCATTAACAGGAAAATAGGGCCTAAGATTTTGGGTATAGTAGCTGTTTGAAAAGAGGCGAAAAATAATCCCAAGGCTATCGTTGATGCTAACATCAGCAAATTTTTTTGCAATGTAGTGGTAAACAAGCTTCCCATCAGTCGTCTCACTTGCGGGAAAAAGATAAAGATTGACCTTCTCTTTTTTATCAACATGGGGTGTCAACATAACAACAGCGTCCTCTTTTTGGTGAATATAGACAATCTCATAAGGAATCCCGCGAGCCTCCAGCTCAGCCTTAAGCACAGGGTAAAAACTCATGCTCTCATACAGCAGTACACGCTTGCCGATGAGGTCTTTGTACTCGCGCAAAGGCGCATCAGTAGTACCAAAAAACAGTTCAACATTTTCAATGTAAGGGCTAAGATGGACAAGTTTTTGGCGCGAAGAAGTCACAGTAAATGCTTCGGCAGCAAAATCAATGGCATTGTAAATATCAGGCGTGGCAACACGGCCTGTTTGAGTAAGAATCTCGCCCTCTTTTGTCCAATATTTGGCAAAAGAGTCCACACTGTGCACCTCTAGGCGCAAGCCATTTTCTGCCGCAAATGCCTCGGCCATCTCGTACAAAAAGCTAGGGTACTCTTTGCTGTTTGAATCACGTGCGAGAGAGGAGAGGTCACGCATTCCCACGTGAATCACGCCCGAAGCGGCAATCTCATCCCAATCTCTAGCCATCCCCGAAAGGGCAAGCAACCCCACTCCAAAAAATCCTAACACATAACGGAAAAGCAACTTCACAGGCTCCCCTTTTTTTGTCGGATGTGAAAATGGTTTTTATTATATTGGTTACATGTAGAAAACTTACTTAAGGAAACAACACAAGAAGATTTACATGTAGGGAGTTTTCTTTGAATTAATCCAGCCCATGCTAAAATACGCCTTTTACAAATCAAAAAGGTTTTATGCAATGAGTGAAAACAAGGATTTTTTACGCACCATCGCGGAAGAGGACTTAGCAACCGGCAAGTATAAAGAAGTGATTACAAGATTTCCTCCTGAGCCAAACGGATTTCCCCACATCGGACATGCTAAATCTATCTGCATCAACTTTGGCATCGCGCGCGATTACAACGGCCACTGCAACCTGCGCATGGACGACACCAACCCCACTACCGAAGACATGCGTTACGTTGAAGCGCTCAAAGATGCCGTAACATGGCTAGGTTTTACGTGGAATGGCGAGGTACGCTATGCGTCGGATTACTTTCCAAAACTCTACGACTACGCGGTTGCGCTCATCAAAATGGGCAAAGCCTACGTGGATAGCCTAAACGAAGAAGAGATAAAAGCCTACCGTGGAACCGTCACCGAAGCGGGGCGACGCAGCGTTTACGCACAGCGCAGTGTTGAAGAAAATCTCGACCTTTTTGCACGCATGAGGGCAGGTGAATTTCAAAACGGCGCACACGTTCTAAGAGCCAAAATCGACATGAATGCTTCCAACATGAAGATGCGCGACCCCCTACTCTACCGCATCCGCCACGCCCACCACTTCAGAACGGGCGACTCGTGGTGCATCTACCCCATGTACGACTTCGCCCACTGCTTGTCAGACTACATCGAAGGGGTAACCCACTCCATCTGCACCCTAGAGTTTGAAAACAACCGCGAGTTGTATGATTGGGTGCTAGACGCCCTTGAACTCACCCCACCACGCCCCTACCAACACGAATTTGCGCGCCTTGGCATGAACTACACGGTCATGAGCAAACGTAAACTGCTTGAACTGGTCAAGGGTGGCTATGTAAACGGGTGGGACGACCCGCGCTTGCCTACCATCGCGGGGTACAAACGCAGGGGCTACACAGCGGAGTCTATCCTCAATTTTTGTGAGCAAATTGGCATCGCCAAGGCAAACTCCATGGTCGATGTGGCACAGCTTGAATTTTGCATCAGGGATGATTTGAACACCAAAGTCCCCCGCGTGATGTGCGTGCTTGACCCACTCAAAATCACCATCGAAAACTACGAAGGAGAAGAGGAGATTGACGCCTCTTATTACCCCCATGATGTGCCCAAAGTTGGTTCACGCAAACTGCCTTTTTCCAAAGAAATCTACATAGAGCGGGACGATTTTAGTGAAAACCCGCCCAGCGGATACTTCCGCCTCACACCTGACCAACCCGTGCGCCTCAAACACGCCTACATCCTTACATGTAAAGAGGTAGTCAAAGATGAAAACGGCAACATCGTAGAAATCAAAGCAACCTACCACCCCGAGTCCAAAAGCGGCGCTGACACCAGCGGCATCAAGGTCAAAAGCGCCATCCACTGGGTGAGCGCACGTCACGCCAAAGAGGTAGAAGTGCGGCTGTATGAACGGTTGTACAAGGTAGATGCGCCTGAGGGTTTGGAGGATTTGAACCCAGACTCTCTGCATGTCATCCCCCGTGCTTTTGCGGAACCTGCTGTTGTTTGCGAAAAACCTGATGAGCGCTTTCAGTTTGAACGGCAGGGGTATTTTTACGCCGACCCCATCGACTACACCGATGCAAAGCCTGTGTTTAATAAAATCGTCGGGCTTAAAGATTCGTGGAACAAAAAAAGTGAACCTGTGGCAAGCACGCCAAAACCTGAGGCAAAAAAAGTCCATATAGAAGGGGAAATAGCCCCCATGAACGCGCAGGAGCAAGAGCGGTTTGAGCGTTACACCAACACTCTTGGACTCAACGCCGAGATAGCCAACACCCTCGCCCGCGATGGGGCACTCAGTGCGTTTTACGAAGAGGCACTTTTGGTGTTCAAAAGTCCTGTAGGCATCGCCAACATCGTGGCAAACGACGTGGCAAGAGAGCTTAAACAAGCAGAAATGCTCACATTTGACGCCAAAGACGTGGCAGAACTGGCCAAGCTTGTGGACGAAGGAGTGATTTCAAGTAGCATCTCTAGGCAAGTGTTTGAACAAATGGTAAAAACAGGGGAAAACCCAAAAGCCATCGTCGAAGCCAAGGGCCTCACGCAAATCAGCGACCCCGCACAGATTGTGCCCATCATCGATGACATCATCGCCAAAAACCCCGAAAACGTCGCCAAATACAAAGCGGGTAACACAAAACTACTAGGCTTTTTCGTCGGCCAAACCCTCAAAGCCACAGGCGGCAAAGCCAACCCAAGCGTGGTCAATGCGCTAGTAGAAAAAGCCCTAGAGAGCATGTAGTTATGGGCTTACATGTAAGCCTATAACTCCTACTTTAAAGCTTTAATCGCCCCGTGCGGAAAGGCGTGTGAAAAGGGGA
>NZ_JAFHKK010000014.1 GCF_016937535.1 Sulfurospirillum tamanense
CTTTTGTTTGCAAAAGTAGATACACATCATCGCCACTCGTTTGTAGTCCCACAAATATTTTTGCAAAAACATCTTTGACTTTTAAAGGTTGTTGGTTGAGTTTTTCCAGCACCGTCAAAATCTCATTATTGGAGAGATTCCATTTGTCGCTTCCTAGTTTTTCGTAGCCGATGGTATCGTATTTAAAATCATCAGAAATATCTTTTGGGCTGATAGATTTAAACTTGAGTTGTTCGTTTCCATGGGAAAGTGTGATGATACATGTATAGGTTGACGCATCTTCAAAGACCATCTCACTGCCAAAATGGAGCAAACTTTCAACCGCTTTATTCTCCGCCAAAAAGCCTCTTAGTCCACTTCCAAAATCTGAAATCAAAAACTTATGAGGCAAGATATAGCTTAGCTTTCCTGTTGGTTTTAACATGCCAAAACTCATCTCTAAAAAGAGTGCGTAAATGTCATAGTTTCCCGTTGCGCTTTGGTATTTTGCTTCGTAGAGTTTCGCTTCATCTTCGTAGTTGCTTTTAAGTCCTTGCACGCGCACATACGGTGGATTGCCAATCACTACATCAAAGCTATTTTCAGGAAATGGCATGTCTAATAGTGAGTTGGCGCATTTGATTTTATCTGCCAGTTTTGTCAGCTCCCTGCCCTTTTGGGCGGTGCGGAGCCAGAGGCTGAGTTTGGCTATCTCTACGGCATCTTCGTTGATGTCCACGCCGTAGAGGTTGTTTTCTAGTACAGAAGCTTCGATGTCATAGTACGCGGTGATGTCGCCCATGATGGTGAGTTTTTCTTGGAGTTCTTTGTGTTCTTTGATGAGGTACTCTAGGGCTTGGGTGAGGAACGCGCCGCTTCCGCACGCGGGGTCAAGCACCTTTACATGTAAGAGCCACTCTTTGTAGTGTTGTAGGGCTTCTTTGGTTTTGGCTTCTTCTTTGGTGGGGCGTTTGCTGTTTTTGGGTGGGGTGACGTGCTTTACATGTAAGGCTTCTTTTTTCTCTTCGCATAGTGCGCCTAGCGTGTTTTGGACGATGTACTTGGTGATGTATTCGGGCGTGTAGAAAACGCCGTCTTTTTTGCGTTTTGATTTGGTTTTGTCAAAGTCGGTGTGCTCGATGTTGGCTTGGATTTCTTCTAGGTCGGTGAGGCTTTGTTCAAAGATATGTCCCAAGATATTGACACTCACATCACTGGCAAAATCATAGCTACTGAGCTTTTGGGCTTCCATGTCTAGGGCATTGTCGCTAATAACCAAAGAGTCCAACTGCTCATCTTTGGCAAAAAGTCCGCCGTTGTATTTTGGAATTTTAAGCCTAGCATTGCCTTCATTGATAGCATCAAAGTAGTTTTTGTACATGTCGTAAAGCACAAAATTAGTAAATTTTTGATTTTTAAACTCGGTGATGATTTCGTTGATAGTGTTGGGTGCTAAAAGCCCTCTGTCTTCGGCAAAGAGAATGAACACAATGCGGTCACAGAGCTTTTGCGTGAGGCGCAAAAGGTGGCTTGGGTCGAGGTCTGGGTTGTGGTGGCGAATGTCGCCAAACAAGTGGGCGCGAAAGGCGCTAAAGTCTTTGTAGAGGGCTTTTGAGATGTGCTGTTCAAAGTGTGCGGATTTTTCTTTGAGCTGGAGGGGTAGATGGGTGCGGATGCTCTCAAAGCTTAAGAGCAAATGGAGTTTTTTAAACCCTTCGTAGTTTAAGTCAAACAGTTTAAACACTTCGTATTCGGTTTTTTTGTCAATATAAAAGCGCAACTCGTCAAAATTTGAGAGGATGATGTAGCGCGAATGGCTGTGCGAGTTGTGGTAATTAAAGGCTTGGGGTTCGATGGCATCGAGGTTTTTGGTCTTTTGGTCTTTGAGTTCTATCACTCCGATGACTTTACCGTCTGCGTAGATCACGCCATCGGCTTTTTTGCCGTCGGTTTCGTTTTTTTTCTCACGCTCTAGGGTGAAGTTTTCGGGGCTGGAGGTTTTGAGGGTGTAGCCAAGGCAGTTTTCAAAGATGTCTTTTAAAAAGCCGTCTTGATACTCTTCTTCTTTGAAGTGTTTAATGTGGTCAACTTTGGCCAAAAACGCTTGGAACTTTGCCCACGCAAGGGCGACGTTGCCCTCATCTTGGGAAACACTTTTTAATACCGAGGGCGTAAAAATGCTCATCATCCATCTCGCTTTACATGTAAGGGTTTTTGGATTATAGCAACCTTTACATGTAAAGCCTCTTTGGGCGGGTGTTCTCTTTTTTGTTGCGAAGGTTGCGGGTTAGAAGAGTTCAAGGTCGTCATTTTCGTGAATCACCACCCTGTTTCTCCCCTCTTTTTTTGCAATGTAAAGTGCGTCATCGGCCATGGAGTAAAAGCCATCTTCGTTGACATTAATCTCAGAAAAATCTACATGTAACAACCCAAGGGAGATGGTAATGTATTTGGAGACTTCTGAGGCGGAGTGGGGTATTTTTAAATCTTCAATCTTTTTTCTTATCGACTCTGCAAATTCCAATGATTTTTCCCTGCCTTCTCTTGAGAAGATGATGCCAAACTCCTCTCCTCCAAGCCTAAAAGCAAAATCCCCTCCCCTTTGGAGTGCGCTTTTAAGGGCATTGGCGACATTTATCAGGGCAGTGTCGCCAGCCTTGTGTCCATTTGAATCATTGTATTTTTTAAAATAGTCAATATCTAAAATGATAAAAGAGAGCGTGCTGTTTTCTCTTTTTGCTCGGTTAATCTCTCTTGTCAAAATTTCATTAAAATGCCTTCTGTTGTACAGTAAGGTCAGCGGGTCAGTAACTGCTAGTTTTTCAAAAACTTTTTTTTGCGTTATGTCATATCTGACGATAACTTCACCAATCTCCTTGCCATCATCATCCAAAATGGGCATCACGCTGTTTTGGTACCAGCGCTCTTTCCCATCCACTGTTCTCTCTTGGAGTTCGCCCTCAAGAGACTCTTTGTTGATGAGGGCGTCTTTTACTTTTTTGACAAATTCGTTGGGTAGTTTATGTTGATTTTGTTTCATGCGTGATTATAACACAGGCAAATTATAAATTATGCCAGTTGTATTTGGTTTGCTAAATATGATGTGCCTTACATGTAAGAGTTTTCACGCCCTTGTGCGTCTTTTGCGCAAGCTGATGTTGTTCAACAGTTTCACCGCAAAGAGTGTTAGTGCCGTTCCGATGACGAGTGAGAGGCTGATGGATTCGCCTAGGAAAAGGATGCTGAGGCTAATGGCGGCGAAGGGGACGAGGAAGATAAAGGAGCTTACTTCTCTAGCGCCCAAGCGTTCGATGCCGAGGAAATAGATAGTGTTGGCAAAGGTTGAAGCGCCAAAGGCGATGAAGAGCATATTGAGCCAAAAAATCCCATCATAGGTAGAAAAATCAAGGGCGTCCACATCCACAAAAAACGCCCAAGCCACTGCCGTGGTGATGACGTACATGTAAAAGGTAAAAACGATGGGCGAAATCTTGGTCGCCTTGGAGCTGAGGATAGTCACCACGGGCCACAGTAGCGAAGCGATGAGAAAGTAAAGATTATGCACCGCGCCAAGTTGCGCCATGTCAAAATGCCACACATCCAGCATCGTCAGTACGCCAAGGGCGCCTAAAATGAGGGCGAAAAGGTCTTTTTTGGTGATGGTGCGCACCCGCAAAAGTGCCAAGAGGAGAAAGGTGTTGATGGGGATGAGCGAGGTGACCATCGCCCCGCCAAGGGACGCAGTGCCGTACTTGGTGCCTAGAAAAAAGTAGTTCATGTAGGCGATGAGCGCAAGCGACGTGAGCACCACAAGGCCAAAGCTTCTTAGGTCGATGGCAAAAGATTTTTTCAAAAAAAGGATGATGGGCACCATACTAAGCGCGGTGATAAAGTAGCGAAAAAAGACCACATCGTACGCGCCGATGTACCCGCTTAAGACTTTGATGTTTACCCACGACCCGCCCCAACAAAGCATGGCAAGAAAGAGCATGGCGTAGAGGCTGTTTTTTTGTTCCATAAAAGCGTCCTTGTGTGTTTGGGCGCAGTTTAGCGCGAAAAATGCGAAGGGTATAGAATAAAATTGCGCTTGTTTAAAAGTTCTTTGGGCGCGTAGCCGTACATCCTGCGAAAACTGCGGATGAAGTGGGACTGGTCGCTAAACCCCGCCTCCACGCTCGCTTGTGCCAAAGAGCGTCCGCCAAGGGTGAGCTCTTTAGCGCGCGAGACCCGCTCCATGATGATGTACTGGTGGGGCGTGAGTCCCGTGTCTTTGGCAAACACCCGCAAAAAATGGTACTTGCTGAGGTGCGTTTGAGTCGAGAGGTCGTCTAAAGAGAGCTCTTCGCTTAAGTTCTCTTGGATGTAGGCTTTAGCCGTATGTACGGCGGTTTTGTCCCCAAGGTCGGGCACTTTCGTTCTGTTGACATGGGCGTAAGTGCGGATGAGGTACGAAAGGGCGCGGATGAGTTTGGTTTCGCTCTCCATGGGTGCTTCGTAAGCGTACACGCTGTGAAAAAACGTTTTAAGTAGCGTGTATAAGTGCGCATCCTGCACGATGTGTTGGGCAAACAATGGCAGTTTTCGCTCTCCGTAAAGTTGCGCATACATATCGATGAGTAACTCTGCTTGAGGGTAGAAGTTGGTGTATTGCCATGCGTAGGAGTCACCGCAATGTACCTCTTGGGGGTTAATGATGCGCGTTGAGTAAGCGTAAGCATCACAAGATGTGCGCTCTTTAGTGGACTTAAATAGCCCTGCGTGCGTAAGCCCGATGGTGTAGGTGTTATGAAAATGGCGCGTAAAAGCGCCGTTGGAGTCGGTGATGTTTTCAAAAACCGTGTTGTGAAGAAGTGAAGGCATCATGGGGCGCATTATAGCGCAATCTTGCCCTTGCTAATAGAACAAAATTGCGCTTACATGTAAGGGTTTTTGTCGCCCTAGGCTTCCCACGTGCCGCGAAGTGGTTCGCTGTAGTTGGGCACATCGTCGTAGCTAAAAATAGCAAAATACTTGGAAATTTGCGCCGTGCCAAAGGTGTCGTACGTGTAGTTGTCTTTACCCGCGTAAAGCTTGTCCCCGTCGGAAGGGTTGGTCGGGGGATGGAAGCGATTGCGCACCACATAAACGCCTACAAATCCTTCTTCCTTGGGGTTTGTCCATGTGAGCTTAATCTTGCCGCCTTCGTTGGAAACTTTGAGGTCGGTGGCCATGGGTGGCGGGCTTTTGCGGCGCGGGATGTACTCTACGGTGAGGGTGACATTTTCATCCCACGTGACAAGGTGGTTTTTGACGATAGCAGAAGTAGGCTTGATGATAAATTTGCTTTTTTGCCCCTTTTGGTGCATTTCTTCTAGAGATTGTAACGAGTAGCTGTCAAAGATAAAATGGTGGCATTTGTTCTTTTGCAAGTCGGCTCGGCTCACTTCATAACCGATAAACTCGATGCGCTCTCGAACTTTGATGTTCTCGCAACTCAGCTCTTCGATGTCCACAAACTCCACGTTGTAGCGGATGTCCTCTTTACTGCGTGTCCGGTTGCGACTTTTGATGCTAATGTACGCTCCTGTGATGACGGTTTGGTCGGGCGCGGGAAGCGTGTCGAGGCTAAATTCCATGTAGCCGTAGATTTTTTGATTTTCCTTGTCAAATCCACAAGAGAGTTGATGATTTTTTGTGTAGTCTAGGCTCACTGTGGCAATGGCATTTACGGGAATCTGAAGGGACTGGCTTGGCAAGGTGTATTTGATGAACAGGTTAGGACGGTAGTGAATCCCACCGCCAAAATTTCCATACCCCAAGTCAAACATCATCATCTGCGAATCCCGCCCCAAAGGGAGCTTGGTAGGCCCGCTGATTTTGAGTAAAAGGGCGTTGTGGGTTTGGAGTTGGGTTTCTAGCAAGCGACGTTCGTATTCGTTAAATTTCCAATGGCTCCAGATGCCTTGGGTGAGTGTTTCTGAGGGCATCGTGGTGCCGATGGTTTGAATCACGGTGCTTTGGCTGATGTGGTCAAAGTCAGTGATGTCTCCAACGCTCTCGCGGTCGATGAGCGAAACCGACCACTCGCCAAATTTTTCTATCTTGGCATTGACGCGGTTAAGGGGGTAAAGAGAAAGGTACGCCTCTTTGATGATGGCATTTTGCGGCAAAGTATCAAGCTTAAAATCAATCACCCCGTAGCTAATGCCCTTGGTTTCGTTGATGCCGATAAAAAGCGAATTGCGTCCAAAATGGGCACGGTTTTGCTCTTTGGTAAATTCTGCCGTGTAGCCCACGTCGCTAGGAGTGGGGAAAATGGTGCGGTGAAATTCTGTGGAATCAAGCAAGGTTTGCACCCGCATTTTGGGGGCAAAAGCCGACTTGACGCCCGTGATGTTGTCCACCGCGCGAATGTAGTAAAAATAATTCGTCCCACTGGAGAGTTCAATGTCCGTAAAATGGTGGTTTTTAGTCACCCCGACAAGGGAGCTTTCATTGCAGGCTTCTTTGTTTTCGGTGTTGCGAAAAAGTTGAAAATAGATATCTTTTTTACAGGGGTATTCCCACGCCAGCGTGACTTCTTGGGAAGTTTTGTGCTGAAGCAAAAAATTCTCAGGCCGCCTTGGCGCGTTGGTGGAGTAGTTGTGCGCCTCGCTTAGGGCGTAAAGGAGCGCGGGGATGTTTTCGTGAATGCTCTCGCGCATGTTTTGCATAAAATCAGGAATATTGCGCGTGCCTACTTCTACTACCGTAGCGATGATGCCTTTGTTGTAGTAGTACTCTCGCCCACTCCCGCTAATGAGTTTTTTGGGCGGTTTTCCCCGGTGAATGCCGTATTTTCGCCCTGTTGCTTTGCGGATGTGGTAGTTCATATTTGCGCATAGGGTGTTGAGGTCTGTGCCTTCGATTTCGGCTTCGTGGTTGAACTTGTGGGCAGGAAAAAAGACGTTTCCCTGAGAGTGATAATCAAGGGCGATGGTGATGTTTTCATGGGCGTCTACAAAGGCTTTGATGGCCTGCGTTTCGGGCTCTGAAAAGGGTGCGGGGCCACTGTAGACGTTAGAGGAAGTGTCGGAGACTTTTTGAAATCCCACGCTAAAGTTGCGGTTCAAATCCACACCAAAAGTCCCATCTCCGTTGTTACGGCGGTTTTTGCGCCAAAAGGAGAAGTGCTTGCGGCTGTACTCAAACCCATCGGGGTTAAGACAGGGTACGATGTAAAGGGTGTTTTTGGTGAGCACTTCTAAGACCATGGGGTTGGTGTCGTAGTGGCCTAGTAAGTACTCAATGAAACTCACCCCCAACTCGTTGCCTATCCACTCTCTGGCGTGAATAGTGCCCGTGTAAAGCAAGGCGGGTTTTAAATCCGCATGCTCTACATGTAAAGTAATTTTAGCCAAGATAATGTCGCGATTTTCCCAGGTTTTACCCAAGGATTCTAGGGAGATTAAGCTAGGATAGCGTCGTACACATTCTTTTAAAAATTCACAGGTTTGTTCGTAAGATCGGTACTGTTTTTTCATTAAGTTTAGGTTAGCCTTTCTGGTGCCACTCTTCCCAAAGGGTAAGAATTTTCTTTTGTATTTTAGTGGTTAATCCCTTAATGTGTTCAAGAGAGGTGCCGCCTTGGTTTAAGGCCTCGGCCACTGCTTCGGGGCTACCGTACATTTCTAAAATACGGTCAAATTTTTTCTCCCCTACCCCTTCGATGGAGGTGAGCAATTTTTTGAGAGCTTTTTTACCCAGTATTTTTTTGAATTGTGCGGGCGATTCTTGTGCCTCGTCACTTGGCGTTATCGGCGTCATGACAACTTCCGTAGAGCGCACAGGTTTGAGGGCAAATTTACCTTGATAATTCCACGTTTGGCTTGGCCACTCCTGCGTTCCCGTTTCGAGGGTGTTTTCCATCGCGTAGTGCTCATCAAGCGCATGCAGATAATACTCGCCGTCTACTAAGACTTTTTTCTTTTTGCCAAAATATCCTCCATCATAACTTGGGCTATACGCCCCAAAGGTGATATGGCGCATGGTGCGAAGCAAAGATTTGTTGATTTTGCTAAGCTCTTCCCAGTTGTAAACAGGAATGTGAGGCTTAGGGAAACGCCCGTCGCTAAATTTCCACATCAAATACTGTCCAATCCAATCACGGATGTAAGGAAAAGCCGCAAAAGCTGTGGCACACTCAAGGATGCGCACTTTCCCGTCTTTCCCGTAAGCCACATCACATGCCCAGTATTCTGCCTTGGCCGCTTTGCTGACGCGCACGGCCAAATCAAGGACTTTTTTGGGCACGTCGTGGTAATCCATCGAACCTCCTTGGGAAGTGTTGGTGAGCCATTTTCCCTCAGGCGGACGACGCCAAAAGGCACACACGGGCTTGTGGCCGATGAGCATGACGCGAATGTCTGCTTCCATGGGGATGAAATCTTGGATGTACATGGGGTAGTATTTTTTGGCTTTAAAAAGCGCTGTTGCCTCATTAAAGCTGTCTACTTTGTGGACAAAATAGCCACCATAATTAGAAGGGCCGTAGGATTTTTTGATGATTTTAGGGTAGTGGGCTTTTTTCAAAAATGCCTCACCCTCTTCGGGGTTGTAAAAGATGCGGGTTTTAGGCACAGGGATTTTGTACTTCCATGCAAAACGCGTGACGTTTTCTTTGGATTTGTTGGAAAACTGCGTATCCAAGGAGGGCACAAACCGCACATGAGGCAGGGCAAGGCTGATGTCTCGAAAGGTTTCGTAGGCGGTAGCGGGCACATTGCCGATAAGCACGTCGATTTTTTTGCGTTTAATCTCCGCAATGAGACGCGCCTTGTCATTTCCCCAATGGTACGTCACTTTTTCGATTTTATCGGGCCAGCCTTTGAAATTTGAGGTATCAAAAAACTGTAAAACATAATCCAAATACAAAAGCCCAAGCGTTGGTAATTTACTGTTGCGTGCCATGCGTTTTCCTAGTGTTGTGTTTTTTTGTCGATAAGTTCAGCGATGAGTTCAATTTTTTTGCCATTAAAATCCAACCCCACTTTTTCTTGCTCGGGAGTGGCAAAAGCAGGGATGCCATTAACTTCTAGCACCACGTACTCTTCTTTTTTGCGGTCATAGATGATGTCTACCCCTGCAATTTCAAGCCCCGTAATTTTAGCGGCTTTTAGTGCCAGTTCGATTACGGCAGGTTCGGGCTCGCGCAAAAAGACGCTCCCGCCACTGCTAATGTTGGTGCGCCAGTCGCTCCCGCCCGCCTTTCGTCCGTAGCATCCTATGAAGGTGTTGTCCACGATGTCCACGCGGTAATCGGTCTTGTCATAGTCAATAAATTTTTCCACGTAAAAAAAGCGCAAATCCATTTGATTTAGAAAGGGCATCAGCATGTCCAAACTGGCTTCGTTTTCAATCTTGGTAAGCCCCACCCCACCCCAGCCGTCGGTGGGTTTGTAGACCATCTTGTCCCATTTTTTGAGGATTTTTGACAAAAAACGCCCATCGTCGCGATGGCAAAGCCTATAATCAGCGGTCAAAACCCCGTGGTTGCGCAACAAAAAAGAGGTTTGAAATTTGTCTTCAGTGAGTTCAAAGGCTTCGTAATTGTTAATAGTGGGCATGATGCGATTGAGCGCTTTGTAGAGAAACATTTGATACTGTGTTTGCTCCCCTGCATTATAGGAAAAAAAGAGGTCAAGTTTGTTCATTTTGACCGCTTTTCCTTTGCCGTTATCGCTGTTACAGTAAATGGTGCCGTTTTTTGCAACAGCGTTGCGCAGATTGAGTCCTGTGATAGTTTCAATTCCCCGTTCTTTGAGCTGTTTGACCAATTTTTTCTGAATGGCTTCGCCGCCGCTGTTTTGGTAAAGCCACATGCCAATGGTGCGCGTTTTCATTTGAACTCCTGATGTTCTTGGTGCCATGCGAGGATGTGACTCATCATGGTGATGCGTTGGTTAAAGCTTGATTTTAGCGCCCGTTCGTGTACCGTATGGTCTCCGTCCCCAAAAGGCCCCATGCCATCCAGTGTCACCACGCCGCAAGAAGCCACGTGGTTCGCATCGCTCACGCCTCCGCGTTTTTCGGTGGGGATAGGATGTTGACAAAGGGTTTCGAGGGTTTGGATAAAGGCGGCTTGCGCAGCATTTGGCTCCATCACGTCACGTTGAATGAGCCCTTTACATGTAGCGCTTGTCCCTGGCACAAAGGCATGGTTGGTGATCTCCTCTAGGGCGTGGAGCAAGCGCTGTTTTTCTTTTTCGTTGGCAAAGCGGATTTCAAGGAGCATCTCGCAATGGGGACTGATGGTGTTGGCGCCAACGCCTCCTTGGATAGTGCCTACATTGACCGTAGTGCCTTCCTCTAGGTTCGTAAGGGCGGTGAGGGCTTGGAGTTTGTAAGCGGCTTCTAGGTTGGCGTTAATGCCCTCAGTGTAACGCACCCCTGCGTGGGCGGCTTTGCCTTTTACATGTAAGGTGTATGTTCCCACCCCTTTTCTGCCTGTGACCACTTCGAGGTTTTTACCCGCCGCTTCAAACACAAAGCAATAATCATAGCTCTTAGCCAACTCCAAAGTTAAAGCCTTACTATCATCACTACCTGTTTCTTCATCGCTCACGAGGAAAAAATCCACATTATAAAGCGTTCCAAAACGCTTGTGGGTTTCTCGCAAGGCTTCAAGAGCGACGATATTGCCCCCTTTCATGTCACAAACTCCTGGGCCATAGACCCACGCTTCATCGTGGCTAAAGGTTTCAAAGGTTTCTGGCGCAAAGACCGTGTCGTTGTGGCCCAAAAGCAAGATTTTTGCCCCCTCTTTATGGGGGGTTTGAAACAAGAGATGGTTTCCTAGGGTTTCTCTTGTAAAGGTGGTCACGCTAAATCCCAAAGGGACAAGCCACGCTTGCATCTGTTGGCCTACCTTGTCTACACCTGCTTTATTTTTGGTGTAAGAGTTGATGCAGCATAGGGTTTCTAGGTCTTGAAGGTAGTGCATGAGGAACCCTTGTGTGGCAAATTAAGGGTTCATTATAGCTTTATCTGGTTAAAAAGAATAACTATTTGTGTTTAAAAAACCTACAAGAAATTGTGCTTTACATGTAACGCAGTTTGTAGCCCATTCCTCCTTGGGAGAGCAGTGTCTCTGAGGGGAGTTTTTTGCGCAAGCGTTTGACGAGTGCGCGGACGTTTTCGAGGCTCGTAAGCTCCCCTTCCCAGACGTAACACTCAATCATTTCAAAGGTAATGATTTTATCCAAATGTTTTGCCATGAGATTAAGCAGTAGAATCTCTTTTTTGGCCAGCTTGACTTCTTCATTATTTTCGTATAAAAGCTGCGCGTGGGTGTCGAAAAAAACAGTCTCCGAAAAATGCAATTTCGTGTGCGTGGGTTTACATAATTTGTCTACTTTGAAAACCAACTCATCCACATAGAAGGGCTTTTTGAGGTATTCGTCGCACCCATCGCAGTAGGCTTCTTTGATGGTTTCAAGGTCAATGTTGGCACTGATGATAATGGCAGGTGTTTGGCTGTCTAGGAAACGAATTTCTTTAAGGAGCGTGAGTCCATCGATTCCAGGGACATTGATGTCTAAAATGAAGCAGTCGTAGCCGTTATCAATGGCTTCTAGGGCTTTTTTACCATCACTAAATGCGTCTACTTGGTAGCGCGACTGATCAAGGGCTTCAATGATGAGATCGCTTAGGCGCTCATTGTCTTCAAGGAGGAGTATTTTCATAGGGCAATTTTAACCATTTGACGTATTTTTTGCAAGATGAATGCTGATTTTGGCACCTTTGTCTGTGTTGCTTGCTAGAATGCGTCCTTGCATTTTATCTTCAATGATGAGTTTGGCCATGTAAAGCCCAAAGCCATCACCATGTTCTTTGGTGCTGTAAAAAGGGTCAAATACGTGGGGCAGGCTTTCAGGGTCCATGCCGCCCCCATCATCTTCAATCCCCAGAATAGCATTGTGGGCGGTTTGTGAGAGAGTGATAGTGATTTGCCCTGCTTTTTTTCCTGCAATGCGTTGTTTGATGATGGCATCTTTGGCGTTATTGATGATGTTGAGAAGGGTTTGTTTAAATTCATTGGGGTAGCCGTAGGTTTGGAGTGCTATGTCTTCGTCTTTACATGTAAAGATTGAGGTGATGTAGTTGTATTTGAGTGTGTGGTTTAAAATCTTTAAAATATCCTCGATAGCATCCTTGACACAAAAAACTACAGGCTTTGTTGAGGGCTTGATAAACGCGCGAAAATCGTCAATGGTTTGGGTCATATAAGAGACTTGTTCCATGATTTCCATTGAAAACGCCTTGGCCTCTTCTTGGGTGATGGCGTGTTTTTTGCGGGCATAAACAAGAGATTGAGCGATGGCAGAAATTTCAATGAGAGGTGTTTTCCATTGGTGGGCGATGGAGGCGAGCATTTCGCCTACTTCGGACTGTTTGGAACGCTGTAAGACAAACTGCTCATGGCGCTTGTACTCTAGTTCGATTTTTCGTTTTTCGGTAACGTCAGTCATGATGGTAACAACACCGCGTTCAAAGCGCTTTCGGCGTATCATGAGGTCGCGTTTTTTGCCATCAATATCCACATAGGAGAGCTCAATGTCTGTTTTGAAACTCCCCTCTTCTTCGCGCATAAAATCTTTGAGGTTTGGCATGATTTGAGTGATATGGTGGCCGATAAGCTCTTTTTTTGGCTTGTTAAGCAAAGTACACAAAGCGCGGTTGCATCCGAGCAAAATCCCCTCATGAGAACGCCAAAAAATGGCACTTTGTATGGTGTTGAGCAAAACGCTATCAAGCTCATTTTGGGCACGCATTTGTTCTTCTAGAACAGTTTTTTTATAAAGCCCAAACAAAAGCGCTATAGTAAAGAAAAGCAACAAAGGCGAGAGAGTAAATACGCTGTTGACAAGCTCTCTGTTGCGCTCAAGAAATCCAAGGGGCATGTTGATGATAATAGAATTTTTAGGCAGCGCTTCTGTAAGTAAAGCGTGTTTTGTCAGCATATTCATGTCAAACATAGGTTGGGCTTGAGGCGTGGTGATGGGGATATCCATAGGAGAGATACCGCCTAGTATCTCAAGGGCTTTTTTGGCCGCTTCGCTGCCTTGGGTAAAGGGGTCCACCATAATGCCTCCAACAACTCCCTCATCCAGATGAATGGACGTTAAAGCAAAAATGGGAAGTTGCGTCTCTTTAAAAAAACTTTTCAACTTTGCATAAGGGACGTAAATCTCTCGGGTGTCGCGGTAAAGACTTGTGAAAAGCACAGCAGAGCGCACTGGAAGTTGTGCAAGTTTTTGAGGCAAGGTTTCGAGCAAAATGTCGTTATCGTAAATGATTTCAAAGCGCTCAAGGTATTTTTCTTTGGCTTGAAAAATCTGTTCCTTGATGCGTCGCGAAGAGTAAGCCTTGTCGCTAATGATGTAGACTTTTTGGAGGTTTGGCACTAGAGCGTCAATGAGCTCAAAAGTCTTGTCTACTTCTTTATACTCAACTATGCCTGTTGTTTTGTAGGTTGCTTGATGAATTTGAAGTTGCATGGGGTCAAAATTTTCAACACCGCAAAAAACAATGGGCGTATTGGGAAAAAGAGTGCTCCCGTGTTCTAGGGCAAACTCAAAAGCAAAGTTATCGGCCACAATGACGACCTCATAGCGTCTGCCTGTAAATTTCTTGCGGTAGAGTTCGAGTACGGTTTGAAAATATTCGGGCGAATCAATTTTTTTGCTGTCCATGTACTCTGTGGTGATTTCGTATTCTGGGTAGTCTTTAAAAACACTCTCAACCCCCAAAGAGATGCCATCGGTCCATTTTAATCCCTTGTTGTAGGATTGAAGCAAAAGAATTTCTTTGTCATAAGAGGCCCAAAGTAAAGAGGCGAAACAAAACACCAAAAGCACTACGATGCGCATTAGTGTTGTCCGTTTTTGGTGAGTTGTTTGAGCTCGTTAATGAGCTCTTTTTGGCGCATGTACATGTAGCGCAATAGGTACGCATCATAGGGGTCTTTTAGGGTTAGAAGGACAACGATTTTTGTCAAAAGGTCTTTGAGCGGGCGTTGGGAAACAACTTTGCCTGTGGCACGGATTTCTATAAACCCTTCCTCTGTGGTAGGGTCGGGAAGTTTGAAAGTAATGATGCTGGTTTGATTTTGAGCCAAAGAGACAACATTTTGGCGGCTAGTAAACGCAATGGATTTTAAAGAAACATCAAGCATGTCTCCTTGGACTTGTACGCGCCCTTGTTTGAGGTAAACAGGATTTCTAAAACTCGGTTGCACGCGGGTATATTCGCGACTGTTGGTGCTGTCTGGCAAAAAATAGAAAGAATCAGCAATGAGGTACTTTTCTTCAAAATTAATAAATTTTGCACTGCCGTGGATGTCAAAAGGGAGCTCGGCGCTTAAAATAACCGCCTTTTTTGATTCAGAGGCTGTGTAAGCTTGGAGGGTTTGGCACTCAAAATAAACCATTTTGTCTTTGATTTTTATGACTTTTGAAGCGGTGTTGATGCATAGCCCTTTGTAAATATTTTGAAGTTTTAGCGGTGTTTTATTTACCATAAAAGTGTAAAAAGTACGCAAAATACGTTGGGGTTCTTTTAGTGATTCTCCACAAGAAGGAAAAATGCTAATATCGCGCTGTGTTAAATCCCTCTCTTCAAGTGCTCTGCGTGCCATGGAATCAAGTAGAGTCTCTACCTGTGGGAGCGCTTCTTTGACTCCGTGCCACACATGCGCGCTTAGTGTAAAAATTTCAAGAGATGGGATGTTTTTACAGGTTGCGTAAAAGTTTTCAATGTTTGCCTTGATGCTTTCAACACTGTGCTCTTCAAAAGCAAGGACATACGCACTCTCTTCCCATTGGGCGAAAAGGCGTATTTTTTCATGAAAGGAAGAAAGCTTTTCTTTTAGCGCATGGATTGCTCCTTGGTATTCTGCTTCCATGAGTTTTTTTTGAAGTTCGGCGCTATTGTCAATAGTAAGAAGAATAAGGCTCAACTGTCCCGTTTCTTTTTCTTCAAGGCGACTTTTTAGCCACGTTTGTGCTTCTTTTTTTGTATTTGAAGGGGTGATGCAAGAGGAGGAGCTTTTTTTCTCATAAGGAAAAAAGAGCATGTACGTCTCTTTGGCATCCTTAAATCCGTGACAAAAGGCATTCCATGATTGATTGTTGGAGTCCGCAAGCACTTGAAAAGGCTCAACAGGAAAATCTTCAATCTGAAAGTTCTCCTCTCCTAGAAATTCCCTAGCAGCATCACTGGCATACAAAGGTGTTTTGTCGGTGTAGCACACAAGCGGAAGGTGACGCCAAAGAGTAAGTCCAAGTTCGTACATTTCTTTACGTTGGATTTCTGTGAGTAAATGCTGGTGGATTTTTTTGAGGGTTTGTACGTATATTTCAGGGGTTTCAAAAGGAAACAATATTTCTTTTATGCCTACATGTAAAGCATATTTATAAAGGATGACTTGATGCAGCTCCTTGGCAGCAAGAAGGTACAGATGTGCCCCTTTGTGGCGCTTAAGCAATAAGGCTAAAATGCCTAGTTTTTCCTTGGTAATGCTATCAAGCTCCATAAGGTACACTTGTGCTTTTGGAAAAGAAGTAGCCTCATTAGCACATAAAGAGGTGATGTTGAAGAGCGCAGTTTCTTCTTTGAGTAGAGGCGCAAGCGTGTTGGTGCTGAAATAAAGATGGCAAAGTGTGTAAAGTTTGGCTGTCATTGTCTTCTCCAAAACCATCCCACTCCAAACCCAAACAAGTGGGCGTACCACGCAATGTTCATCCCTAAAAGTAGCGGCGCGAAGGAGATGAGCAGTAATGCCACAACCAATCCTTTTCGGCTATAAGGGTCATGCCTAGCAATCCATCCAATAAGCACGGAAATAGCACCTGAAGCCCCTACTAAAACGTGATTAAGTTCGAGTGTATACAAAAAGAAGAAACTCAATAGCGATGTTAAAATCCCACCTAATAAATAAAGAGCAAGAAAAGACCTACCCCCAATGGTGCGCTCCAAGAGAGTGCCAAACTGAAATAGCACTACCATATTCATGGCAAGATGTGTTAATCCCCCGTGCATAAACATGCTTGTAAAGGGTTGCCAAAGAAACAAGCCGTCAAAAAAGAGGCGATTGAGGCCAAAGTAAGCATGAGAATAAGGAATAAAAGATTGCAAAAGAAAGCAAGCAATGTTGGCGACAATGAGCGCAAGAACACTGTTCATTCCTCTCCTTTTGTTGCTTCGTGTGGCTATGATAATACAAAGAACCTAATAAATACCAAAAATATTACCAAAATACCTCAAAAAGTTCTCTCTAAACATCTTTGTACTACAATAACTTTCATTTGAGCCTCCGGCGCAAAAATAGCAAATTTAACAACACCAAGGGTGTGCAGGATTTGTGTCTAAAGACGCCTTATGTTGACGTAGCTTTTGGGGCTTTGCTTCAAAAGAGCGTGTTTTGAGCTCTTTGAGAATGTGATTAAACAAGAGGATTTACATGTACTACTTGCAAATTGAAGGACGTTACCCGCTTCATGGCGAAGTCGCCATTTCTGGCGCAAAAAATGCTGCCCTCCCCCTTTTGGCTTCCACCTTGCTTTGCGCTACGCCCGTGAGGTTAAATAACGTTCCAAAGGTAGCAGATGTGCAAACCTTTATGAAACTCTTGGAACATTTGGGTGCTTCGTGTACCTTTGAAAACAACCAAGCTACCATCGATGCCTCAACTGTCAATTCCACGTGTGCTAACTATGACATTGTTCGCAAAATGCGCGCCTCTATTTTGACACTCGGGCCATTGTTGGCGCGTTTTGGTCAGTGTGAAGTCTCTTTGCCAGGAGGGTGTGCCATTGGTCAGCGGCCTATTGATTTGCACCTTAAAGCCCTTGAGCAAATGGGTGCAGTGATTGAGATTAAACAAGGCTATGTAGTGGCTACGGCCCTTGAGGGGCTAAAAGGTTCTACGATAGTGTTTGATAAAGTGACAGTAACAGGCAGTGAAAACATTATCATGGCAGCAGCCCTAGCCCACGGTAACTCTACCCTTGTGAATGTTGCCCAAGAGCCAGAAGTAGTGCAACTGTGTGAAGTTTTAATGGCGGCGGGCGTGCCTATTGAGGGGGTGGGAAGCAATGAGCTTCACATTCAAGGCTCTGGCCAAACACTTTTGTCTTTTCCTGAAATTTGTGTCATTCCTGACCGCATTGAGGCAGGGACTTATTTGTGTGCAGGAGCCATCACCAATAGCCCCATTACGTTGACTCACGTCCGCCCTGACCACTTGCGTGCTCTCACGCGCAAGCTTTTAAAAATGGGCTTTGGCATCAATGAAACAAAGAACAGTGTTTCTCTTGTGCCTGCAAAGACAATTGCAAGTGTGGATATTGAAACCACGGAATACCCCGGCTTCCCCACCGACATGCAAGCCCAGTTTATGGCTCTTGTCACACAAGCCAAGGGCACAAGCGTGATTGACGAGCGGTTGTTTGAAAACCGTTTTATGCATGTGAGTGAACTTACTCGCATGGGGGCGCAGATTCGGCTCAAAGGCCACAGTGCCACCGTGCAAGGGGAGTGTTCCTTGACGGGCGCGGATGTGATGGCGACGGATTTGCGTGCAAGCTCAGCTTTAGTATTAGCAGCCCTTGTTGCCCAAGGAACCACGCGGATTCATCGTATCTATCATCTTGATCGGGGTTATGAAGACCTTGAGGGAAAACTGGCTAAATTGGGTGCGAAAATTACCCGACTGAGCGAATAAGGAAAGATAATGGAATTAGGATTGTACGAAGCACGTGATACGCTACTCTCTTTGGTGTGCCCTTTAAAACAAACGACGTTTGTGCCCTTGAATTTGGCCCTTGGGCGTGTTACCTCCGAGGCTATTGTGTGCCAAAAAAACCTTCCTTCTTTTAACAATGCTGCCTTGGATGGGTTTGCATTTGCGCACCACGAACATGCGCAGACTCTACGCATTAAGGCCACCATTTATGCAGGAAGAGCGCAAGTGCCGATTCTTGAAAAAGATGAGTGTTATAAGATTATGACAGGAGCAAAGGTGCCAGAAGATGCCGACACTATCGTCGCATTTGAAGATGCCTTGAAATATGATGAGGCAACCGTTACCCTGCCCCCTTTGGTCAAAAAAGGCAATGCGTTTCGCGTCAAGGGAGAGGAACAAGCCAAAGGAAACGTGCTTATAGAGGCGGGTACGACCCTTTCCCCTTCTCACATTGCTATGCTTGCGGCTCAGGGTATTACTCAGGTGCCTGTAGTGGTCCGACCGCGCGTGGCAGTTGTCTCCACGGGTGATGAACTTAAAGAACCATGGGAGCAAAGTGGAGAAGATGAGATTCACAATTGCAACTCTTATGCCCTTGTGGCGCTGTTGCAAAGTGCAGGATTTGAGGCAGATTATTCGGGGGTTATTCCAGATTCTCTTGAAGCATCTAAGCACTTTATTGGCGGGTTAAAAATCTATGACGCAGTTATTTCTAGTGGCGGTATCAGCGCAGGAGAAGCAGACTTTGTGCGAGAGGGTTTGGAAGCCAATGGCTTTGAAGCCGCGTTCCATGGCATTAATATCAAGCCTGGTCGCCCAACCATGGTGGGGCGCATGGGAAAAACCCTTGTAATCTCGTTGCCCGGAAATCCTATGGCTGCTTTCTTAAATGGTTTTTTATTGGCTTTGCCTGCACTTAAAAAACTCTCTGGCATGGGCACGGTTACCCCGCCATTTTTGCGTGCTACGAATGCTTTGGCCTTTACATGTAAAGGGGGGCGCAATGAGTTGGTGCTTGGGCGAATCGAGGCGGGTGTATTTACCGTAACGCGCAGCAACAAATACGGCTCAGGTATGCTTACGCCTCTTCTGGAGAGTAATGCGGTGCTTGTAAGCGAGGCTTCCCAAAAGCACTTTGATGCAGGATGCGAGGTTTGGTGTGTTTTACTCCCCTAATCTCTTGACAAGCGAGGGTGAATTTGCTAAAATCTCACTCTCATTTTTGCGGGAATAGCTCAGTGGTAGAGCACAACCTTGCCAAGGTTGGGGTCGCGAGTTCGAACCTCGTTTCCCGCTCCATTTTTTTTCTCTTTTTCCTCCCCTTTTTATTAATCGCCAAGCCATTAAAAATTGCTTCTGAGTATTGTGTAGAAGGAGAGCATTTGTTGCTTTCTCACATCTCCCCTTCTCTTGAAGCCGTGCCTTTAATGCGCTTGCCCAGCAGTTCCACCTTTCAAATTCCTTTTTTGCGTCTCGAAGCCCTTTTAACAGAGCACAACGTGACAAGTGTTGACCAATCGGGCGGTATTGTGACATTACGTCGCCATTGTGATATTACGCATGATATTGATTTTTTGAAACACAGTGTGCAACAAGCCTTTGAAGAAGCCTACGGGGTGATTAGCATCAAAGCTATCACTCTTGTGCCCCAATCTGTTTTGCCCTCAGATTTTAAAGAATACACCCTCGTGCAAACGCGTCTTTCTGATGCCAATGTGCGCAACGCCCAAGGCACCTTTTCTGCTATTTTTGCAGACGGACAAGGGTTGCGCCGCACGCTCTATTTTCGGTTTCATGTTGAGGCAACTTTGACAGGCTTTAAAGCGAAACATAATCTCCCAAACGGTAAAATCCTAACCCTTAGTGACATTGAGTCTGTGCGATTTGCGCTCGAATCGCTCCCCTCCATGCCCCTGCAAGAGGTAAAACCAGATACATTGGTTGTCAAACAATACGTGCGCGAGAATACCTTGCTTTTGGAGCGTCAATTTGATGCAAAATTGCTCGTGCAACGGCGAAGTTCCGTAGAGGCCCTAATGCAAGATGGCGCACTTGCCATTGGTGTGCGTGCCCAAGCGCTTGAGGGTGGCAACAAAGGCGACACCATTCGCATTCGCACAAACGAAGGGAAAGTTTTTCAAGCGCGCATCCTTTCTAAAAACAAGGTGATAATTAAAGAATGAAACGACTAATTGTAGGCATTAGCGGTGCAAGTGGAGTGACATTAGGAAAGCGTTTTGTGGAACTTCTTCCCAAGGACGTGCAAGTGTACGTGATTCTCTCTGAGCACGCCAAGGTGGTTTTTAAGCGCGAAGAAGGCGTGCATTTGCTGGATGACCAAGACATTGGTGGAGTGAGTGCCTCGGGCTCCTTTCAAAACGATGGCATGATTGTTGTGCCTTGTAGTATGAATAGCCTTGCTAAGATTGCTTGCGGAATTGCTGACACCCTGTTGACCCGCACGGCTTCGGTGATGCTCAAAGAAAAACGCCCTCTTGTCCTTGCGCCAAGGGAGATGCCTTTTGGAACGATAGCTCTTGAAAACATGCACAAACTCTCTGCTTTGGGTGTTGTTATCGCCCCGCCGGTGCTTGGGTATTATGCGAAACCTGAGTCTTTGGAGATGATGGAAGATTTTTTGATTGGCAAGTGGTTTGATTTGTTGGGTATTCCCCATGCACTATACCAAAGGTGGCAAGGGTGAATTTGATCACAAAAGCGGTCTATCCTGGCACCTTTGACCCCATCACCAATGGCCATATGGACATCATCCGACGTGCCAAAAGCGTGTTTGAGGAAGTGACTGTAGCAGTGGCCATTTCCCAGGAAAAACGCCCCATGTTTGACATCGAGGCGCGCGTGGCTATGGTAAAAGCGGCCACAAGGGGAATGAAGGGTGTACATGTAATGCCCTTTGATACCCTTTTGGTGGAGTTTGCTAAAGAGATTGGGTCTCGGATGATTATTCGTGGGCTTCGGGCGGTGAGTGATTTTGAATACGAACTGCAAATTGGATACGCTAATGCTTCGCTGTGGAAGGAAGTGGAAACCATGTACCTCATGCCAAGTCTTCAAAACGCGTTTATCAGCTCTTCCATTGTGCGCTCTATCTTAAAACATAAGGGCGATGTGAGCCATTTGGTTCCCCCTGAAAATGCAGCTTTTTTAAAGGATAGTATCTATGTATGTGATCTTTGAAGGGGTAGATACATCGGGAAAGTCGACCCAGATTGCGCGCCTCAAAACCCGTTTACCTCAAGCTATCATCACCAAAGAACCAGGTGGGACGAACTTAGGCATAGAGATTCGTCGCATGGTCTTGGAAAAAACCGAACCTGTGGATGAAACGGCAGAAATGTTTTTGTTTTTAGCCGACCGCGCGCAGCATTACCGCAATGTTGTTGCGGCACATGCGGACAAGCTTGTCATCAGCGACCGCGGCTTTGTCTCAGGGATGGCGTATGCGATGGCCAATCAAAAAAGCCTTGATTTACCCTTGCTGTTAACCCTTAATCGTCTTGCCCTTGGGGGGAATTTTGCCGATAAGATTGTCTTTTTTAAAACCAACGAAGCCTTGATTTTAGAACGTCTTGGGCAAAAGCATCACGATAGCATCGAAGCGCGCGGCGTTGAGTATTTGTTACATGTACAATATCTCATGGAAGAGATTTTAAAACGCCTTGAACTTCCTGTGTGCACCGTTGATGCGGGATGGAGTGAGGAAAAGATTGAACAAACCATTGAAGGATTTCTTATATGATAACTGCATTGCGCGGGATGAAAGATACCCTAAGTCCAGAAAACAGTGTGTACGCCTTTGTGATTAACGAATGCGTGCGCTTGGCAAAAAATTACGGGTTTGAGTTGATTGAAACACCGATTTTAGAAGAAACCGCCTTGTTTAAACGTAGCGTGGGTGAGAGTAGCGACATTGTGGGCAAAGAGATGTACCAATTTACCGACAAAGGCGACAACGACGTGTGCATGCGCCCTGAGGGCACTGCTGGTGTAGTGCGCGCCTTTGTGCAGCACAAGATGGACAAAGCAGGCGGCGTGAAACGCTTTTTTTACCACGGCCCTATGTACCGCTATGAGCGCCCCCAAAAAGGAAGACTGCGCCAGTTTCACCAATTTGGCGTAGAATCTTTTGGGGAATCAGACGTCAAAGAAGACGCGTCGGTGATTTTGCTTTTAGCAGAAATCCTTCGCGCCCTTGGCATCAAAGCAACCCTAAAGCTCAACTCCCTAGGGTGCCCTACATGTATGCCACCTTATCGGGAAAAACTCATCGCTTTTTTGGACGCCCAAGAGGGCTTGTGTGAGGATTGCTTGCGCCGTAAAAACACCAATCCTATTCGTGTGTTAGACTGTAAAAACGCACATTGCCAAACCCTTTTGGCTACAGCACCGCGCATTACGAACCATTTGTGCGTTACATGTAACGAGGAATTTAGTGCGTTGCAAGCCTTACTAAAGGGCTTTAACCTCCCTTTTGAGGTGGACAGCTCTTTGGTGCGTGGACTTGATTATTACTCCAAAACAGCCTTTGAGTTTGTGAGCGATGAAATCGGGGCGCAAAGTTCCATCGCTGGGGGTGGACGGTACGACCGCTTGGTGGAATTTTTAGACGGCAAGCCCACGCCTGGCATCGGGTTTGCTATGGGGATTGAGCGGCTTTTGGAGCTTGTGGTGATGCCAGAGGCGTCTCGTGAAGGAATTTATCTTGGCGCCTTGTGCGAAGAGGCAATTGGTCCTGTTTATGCACTGGCTATCCAAAAACGCGCCAGTGAAAAAGTAATGGTGGAGTATCAAGCCAAAAGCCTCAAAGCCCACTTAAAACTTGCGGATAAAAAAGAAGCTGTTATCTTTGCGTGCATGGGCGAAGATGAATTAAAAGAGGGTGTGGTGTGGGTTAAAAACCTTATCACAAAAACAGAAACACGTATTCCACTAAAGGATTTTTAGGTATGCCAATGGGAAATTATGGATTAAACATTTGGGGTAGCAATAATTTTGTCATCGAAAACGGAAAGGTGTGTATCAATAAAGGGATGAAACCCGCCTTGTACGACATCGTCGAAGAGATACGAAAAGGGGACATCCGTGGCCCTATTTTGCTTCGGTTTCCCCACCTTATCAAAAAACAAATCGACACCGTGTATAACAGTTTTCGCAAAGCAAAAGTCGAGTTTCATTACAATGGTGAATTTAATGCGGTATATCCATTAAAAGTTAACCAATACCCTGGCTTTGTGAAAAATCTGGTGGAGATTGGAAAGCCCTATGGCTATGGCTTGGAAGCGGGCAGTAAGGCAGAGTTGTTGTTGGCCATGAGTTACAACAACGACGACGCGCCCATTACGGTTAATGGCTTTAAAGACAAGGAAATGATTAACATCGGGTTTATTGCTGCAGAAATGGGCCACAACATCACCCTCACCATCGAAGGGCTCAATGAACTTGAGAGCATCATTGAAACCGCAGGAGAGCGTTTTGCACCCAAGCCTAACATCGGATTGCGGATTCGCTTACACAGTTCGGGTATTGGGATTTGGGCAAAAAGTGGGGGGATTAATTCCAAATTTGGTCTTACTTCCACGGAGCTCATCAAAGCGGTGAGTATGCTTAAAGATGCGGGGCTTTTGGAGTATTTTACGATGATTCACTTCCACATCGGCTCTCAAATTACCGACATTAACCCCCTTAAAAAAGCCTTGCGCGAGGCGGGAAACATTTACGCAGAACTGCGCAAAATGGGAGCGCATAATCTCAAAGCTATTAACCTTGGTGGGGGTTTGGCTATTGAATATTCTCAATACAAAAATACCCTCAACCGTAACTACACCCTCGCTGAGTACGCCAACGACGTTGTGTTTTTGCTTAAAACCATTGCCAACCAAAAACAAGAGCCCGAACCTGATATTTTTATCGAATCAGGGCGCTACATTGCTGCCAGCCACGCCATACTCATTGCGCCCGTATTGGAGCTGTTTTCCCAAGAATACACCGAAGGAAAACTCTTTTTGAAAGAGAAAAACCCTCCTTTGGTGGCGGAACTTTTGGACTTGTACCGTTCTATGAAGCCAGGCAACGCCCTAGAGTACTTGCATGATAGTATTGACCATATGGAGTCGTTGTTGACCCTGTTTGACCTAGGCTACATCGACCTCCAAGACCGCTCTAACACCGAAGTGCTGGTTAACCTCGTCATCAAGCGTGCGGTAAGTATGTTGGGAGATAAAAACCTTACTGAAATCATGGACATCCAAGAGCGCGTACAGGAGCGCTATTTGGTCAACTTTTCTTTGTTTCAAAGTTTGCCAGATTACTGGGGGATTGGGCAAACATTCCCTGTCATGCCCTTAGACAGACTGGACGAAACCCCTACTCGCTCGGCTTCTTTGTGGGACATTACGTGTGATAGTGACGGAGAGATTGGCTTCAACCTTAATAATCCGCTCTTCTTGCACGACGTCGATGTGACAGAACGCAACTACTTTTTAGGCTTTTTCTTGGTGGGTGCGTATCAAGAAGTGTTGGGCATGAGCCACAATCTTTTCACCCACCCTACTGAAGCGGTGATTCGCATTGAAGACAAAGACCCCAAGGGATATGTAGTTGAGGGGCTGTTGGAGTCTCAGTGTATTCAGGATATTTTAGAGGATATGGACTATGATGTGCGCGAAATTCAAGACAATTTGCATGAGCGCATTGAAAAATCCCCACTGATTGATGACAAACAGCGTAAGCATATTTTGGGAGAGATTTACCTCTTCTTGAACGATAATGGCTATTTGAAAACGATTGGAAAAGAAGGAGAATAATGCAACAAGCAAGCCTATGGCAATTAATAAGAGAAGACTTTTCTATGCCACTTAAAAATGACCCCGCCATTCGCTCGCGCGTGGAACTTGTGTTTAACTACCCTGGTGTTTGGGCGTTGGCCAATTACCGCGTTGCGCATGCTTTACATGTAAAGGGATTTAGGCGCCTTGCGCGAGTGATTATGGGGATTACGCAGATGATTACAGGGGTAGATTTGCACCCGGGTGCTACCGTAGGTAGGCGGGTGTTTTTGGACCATGCGGTAGGGATTGTGGTGGGAGAGACGGCGGTGATTGGCAATGATGTGCTTATTTACCAAGGAGTTACCCTTGGGGGTGTGAGTCTTGAGCGCGATACCAAACGGCATCCTACCATCTTGGATGGCGCGGTGATTGGTTCTGGTGCGAAAGTGCTTGGCAACATTACCGTGGGGAGAAATTGCCGTATCGGGTCAAACTCGGTCGTGGTAAGGGATGTACCCGATGAATCTACTGCAGTAGGAATTCCAGCGCGTGTGATTGATAAAGGGCGCGATAAAAACCCCATGGCACATAACAAAATTCCTGACATTAACAAAGAGCTGTTTGCTTACTTGGTTAAACGTGTGGCACTTTTGGAAGAAGCTATTGTTAAAGACAATAAAGAACTTATCGCTAAAGACAAAGAATTGGATGAAATTTACCAATGTTTTATTAAAACCATTAAAGATTAGTGGCGGTTTTGCTATAATTTCGAAATTTTACATGTAAAGGGAAAAGATGCTTTCACAACGTATTCAGGTGTTATCCGAGTCACTCACAATGGCCATCACAGCACAAGCGCGTGAGTTAAAAGCTGCAGGTGAAGATGTGCTTAGCTTTTCAGCCGGCGAGCCTGATTTTGACACACCTAAAGTGTGCCAAGAAGCAGTGATAAAGGCGGTTCAAAGCGGTTTTTCCAAATACACAGCAGTCCCTGGAGCTCCTGAGGTGCTTGAAGCGGTGTGTGTAAAATTAAAGCGTGATCATGGGCTTGAGTATAAACCCAACCAAATTATCACCAATGTTGGCGCAAAGCACTCTTTGTTTAACCTTTTTCAGGCTATTTTGAATGAAGGCGATGAAGTTATCATTCCTGCTCCTTACTGGGTAACGTACCCCGAGATTGTTCTTTACAGTGGTGGTAAGCCTGTAGTTTTAGACACCGATGAAAAAAGCGGTTTTAAAATCACACCCGCTCAACTTCAAGCAGCTATCACGCCAAAAACCAAGGCACTCATTTTAAACACCCCCTCTAATCCCACAGGTGCTGTCTATTCACGTAGTGAAATCGAAGCCCTTGGCGAAGTGCTAAAAGGGACTGACATTTTGGTTGCTTCGGATGAAATGTATGAAAAATTAGTGTTTGGAAAGCCCTTTACGGCGGTTGCCTCTGTGAGCCAAGATTTGTTTGAGCGTACAGTAACTATCAATGGCCTTAGCAAGTGTGCGGCTATGCCAGGATGGCGTTTTGGCTACATGGCAAGCCCCATTAAAGCCCTTAATGACGCCATAAAAAATCTTCAAAGCCAAAGCACTTCCAATATCTGTTCATTGGTACAAAAAGCAGCTATTCCTGCACTTTTGGGCCAAGCAGATGATGAAATAGCGATCATGAAAGCTGCTTTTGAAAAGCGACGCAATATGGCAGTGGCACTTTTCAATGCCATTCCTGGTCTTTCTGTCGTCTCTCCAGATGGTGCATTTTATTTGTATATTAACACCAAAGAAATTGAACCCGACTCCATGAAGTTTTGCAAGGAGTTATTAGCTGAAGCAAAAGTAGCTACGGTGCCTGGAGCTGGATTTGGTTGTGATGGGTATTTTCGTTTTTCGTTCGCGACTGATGAAGTGAGCATCGAAAAAGGGATTGCAAGAATTGCGACTTTTGTAAGAAATTATAAAAAATAAACTTTCAGAGCAGGGAAAATCCCTGCTCTTTGTGTGCACTTACGCGTTAAATCTTGTCTTTGCATCTTCAAGTGCGTCAATAAGCTCTTGAAGGTTTTCGTAAGGAATGTGTGCTTTCCAGTCAGGTTCTTCGGTGTTGCCTTTAAGGGAAATACCAATGCTCACCACAGGGTGTGAATCAGTGCCATAAGGCTCTTCAAGGTGTGAAATAGAAACCGAACCTTTACGTGTTCCTGCTAATGCAAATGATGTTAGTACTGTATTTTTTCCGCTCATTTATTCTCCTTGTTGGTGTTAAAAAATTTTGAAATTTTGGCTTGAAGTTTAAGCCAATCTTTTTGCAAGACAAGGGGGAATCCTCCATAAGTTTTTCCGCCCTCTAAAGACTTTGTAACCCCACCACGTGCGGCGATAGTCGCAAAATCACCTATTTTCAGATGTCCAGAAGTGGCGCTTTGCCCTCCCATAATGACATTTCTTCCTAGTGTTGTTGAGCCAGAGATGCCTGTTTGAGAAACAATGATACACCCTTCTCCTAATTCGCAGTTGTGAGCAATCTGTACCAAATTATCAATTTTGGTACCACGCTTAATGCGTGTTGTTCCAAAAACAGCACGGTCTACCGTGGTGCATGCGCCAATTTCTACATCGTCTTCTAGCACAACAGTGCCCGTATGGTAAATTTTGATATGCTCACCCTGTGCTGTATGAGCATAGCCAAAACCATCAGCACCAATCACAGCATTGGCTAAAATATGGCACCGTTTTCCAAGTTGTGAGCCACTATAAATAACAGCATTAGGATGAATAATTGACCCTTCGCCTATATATGCATTATCTCCAATGTATGCGCCTGCCATGATAGTAACATCCGCTTCAATCACGGCACCTTTCCCTATATAAACATGAGGGAAGATTTGCGCACAAGGGTCCACGCGAGCAGGCTCTCCTGTGGTGGACGCCAAGGGGGTGGCAAAATACGCACTAGCATAAGCCATGCTCAAATGTGGTGTTGGTGTAACAAGCGCACTACAGCCCCCAGGAAGCGCATTAGTGTGCTCTTTACTTATAAGCACAGCCCCTGCTTTGGTGCTTTTGAGCACATCAAGGTAGCGGCTGTGGTCAAGATAGCTTAATTCGTCTTCGAGGGCATTAGCCAAAGTGTTAAGGCGAGATATTTCTTTGTCTTTGCCCAAAAATTCCAAAGAGAGCAAAGAAGCAAGAGTGGAAAGCTTCATTGCACATCCAAGGCGACAGAGCCACCCCGTACAATTTCAATAGGGTTGTATTTTTTAATGGCTTTTAAAAAGTTGTTCACCCTGTTGGGGTCATCCGCAACCATTGCCACAATAAAGTCCTCACCACTGCTGGCAATGGTGCCGTTGTAGGCTTTAAGCATCGCATCAAGGCCGTCAAATTTTTCACTTAAAGGAATTTTTACAAGGGCCATCTCTTTTTCTACGAATTCGCCCGATTCGATAACCTTATAAGTAGGAATTAGCTTATGTAGTTGTTTTACGATTTGCTCAAGCACTTTGGCATTTCCTGAGGTGACAATGGTAAGGCGCGAAAGATTAGTGTTTGGAATCGGTGCAACAGTGAGTGAATCAATGTTGTACCCTCGTCCTGCAAATAATCCTGAAATGCGCGATAAAACCCCGTGTTCATTTAGTACGATTACTGAAATTACGCGTCGTGTTTCCATTATCAATCCTTATACTCAAGCATCATGTTGTACAGTGTTCCGCCCGATGGAACCATAGGAAGAACGTTTTCTAGGCGGTTAACTTTCACGTCAATCATTGCCACAGTTTTGCTCGCAATAGCTTCTTCTAGTGCTTTGTCGAACTCTTCTTTAGTTTCTACGCGTCGTCCAAAACCCCCAAAAGCCTCCACTAATTTGACAAAATCAGGTTGCATTTGTAGGTCGGTTGAGGAGTAGCGTTTGTCATAAAAGAAGGTTTGCCACTGGCGCACCATGCCTAAAAAGTTGTTATTTAGGATGATGTTAATCACGGGAATTTTATTTTCAACTGCCGTCATGAGCTCTTGAATGTTCATTAAAATAGACCCATCGCCCGTGATGTTGATGGAGATTTGCTCTTTTTGCGCCCATTTGGCGCCCATGGCCGCTGGCATTCCAAAGCCCATGGTGCCAAGCCCCCCGCTGGTTACCCATTGGCGCGGATAAGTAAAAGGGTAAAATTGCGCCGCCCACATTTGGTGTTGGCCTACATCCGTTGAAATGACAGCCTTGTCGCCCAAGAGTTCTCCCACACGCTGAATCGCCCATTGGGGCTTGATAACTTCATTGGAATCTTCGTACCCTAAAGGGTGAATTTCGTTATAACGGGCAAGCAAATCACGCCAGTTTTGGTATTTTTCGGATTTGATTTCTTCTTTGGCGCGTGGAAGCATCGCTTCAAGCACGTTTTTCATGTCCCCTACAATAGGATAATCCACATCCACAAGTTTTCCAATGGAGCTAGGGTCAATGTCTACATGTATAATTTTGGCGTGCTTGGCAAATTCGCTGAGCTTGCCTGTGACGCGGTCATCAAACCGTGGCCCAAAAGCAATCATCAAATCCGCTTCGCTCATGCCCATGTTGGCCGCATAAGAACCGTGCATGCCAAGCATTCCTAAAAGTAACGGGTCATCGTAGCGCAAGGCGCCTCTTGCCATCAAGGTTTCAACGGCAGGAATACCCGTGACTTTGGCAAATTCACGCACTAGTTCCGAAGCGCCTGCGCTAATGATGCCACCACCCAAATAAAGAATGGGGCGCTTGGCTGCTGCGATAGCCTCAACCGCTTTTTTGATTTGCCGTACGTTGCCTTTGTAAGTAGGCTTGTAGGTTTGCATGGCAATTTCTTGTGGGTACTCAAAGGTGCCAAGTTGCGCCGTGACGTCTTTAGGAAGGTCAACATGCACGGGGCCTGGTCTGCCTGTGCGCGCGATGTAAAAGGCTTCTTTAAGGATGCGCGGGAGTTCGCTGACGTGGCGCACGAGGTAGTTGTGTTTGACACAAGGACGTGAAATACCCACGGCGTCAATCTCTTGAAACGCATCGGTGCCAATCATTGTAATGGGTACTTGGCCGCTAATGATAACCATAGGAATGGAGTCCATGTACGCCGTGGCAATGCCTGTGACGGCATTGGTAAAGCCAGGCCCGCTGGTGACAAAGGCCACCCCGACGTTTCCGCTTGCCCGTGCGTATCCATCGGCTGCGTGTACCGCAGCTTGTTCGTGTCGGCTAAGAATGTGTGTGAAGTATTTTTGTTTGTAGACTTCATCATACACGTTCATGATTGCTCCGCCGGGGTATCCAAACACCACTTCAACGTTTTCGTTGCGCAGTGCTTCAATTACCATTTGTGAACCGGTCATTTCCATCATGTTCTCCTTAAAAATTGCCCTCACCTGCCCTTTATATGTGTGTAGATAGGTAAAAAGTGCGTCATTATAACAAAAGTAGATTAAATCAGCCTCACGTTAGTGACTTTCTTGCAACCCATGGCAAAGTGCTATGGCTACGCCTTCGCGAAGCCCATCGTCCACTACTGTCATCTCCTTAAACCCTAAGGTTTGCATGAGCGCTGTGATAATGTTAATTCCTGTAACAATCAAATCGCCTCGTCGTACGCCTACCCACTGTTCACGCTCTTTTTCTTCTAGTGCCAAAAGGCGCTTTAGCGCTTCTTTGTATTCTTTACATGTAAGGGTTGTTCCTGTGATTTTTTCGTGTTGGTAATCGGCGTATCGCATGCCTTGCAAAAAGGCACTGACGGTTGTTGGCGTGCCTGCTGTGGCAACGAGTAGCGAGGCTTTTGGCCACGGTTGTGTTGTGTGCGCTATCTCTTTTAGGGCGCTTTCTAGGGCACCAGAGTCGCCCTCAGTGAGGGTGACAATACCCAAAGGAAAACTGTGGGAAAAGGTTTGGGTTTGGGTTTTACATGTAAGCTCTAGCGACCCACCACCCAAATCCATGAGCCAAAAAGGCAGTGCTGTTTGCCCTAGGCGTGTTAATGCAGTTTGGACGCCTAAAAGTGTTAACGCAGCTTCATCGGCCCCGTCGATAACTTCAAACGTAAGGCCTGTGCGCGCATGGATGCTTTGAAGTACTGCTGTAGCGTTGCTAGCGCGCCTTAGGGCTTCGGTGCTCACACAGCGTACGGGCAGGGTTTTAAAATCAAACAGCAACGCGGCTTCATCTAACGCTTCAAGGATGCGGTTTTGGGCATTTTCACCGATGTAGCCGTTGTGGTGCAACCCCTCAGCCGTACGCACAATGCGCTCAAAGGTTTTAATGCGCGTACCGCTTTTGCAAGAGCGTTGCACCACGCGCAAGGTATTCGAGCCTAAATCACACGCAATAACCTCGTCCATAACACTCCTTTTGAAGGGTTCAAGTTTTGCTATAATACTCCAAATTTCTCCCCAAAGGCAACCCCATGCTCCTCGGCGTAAATATCGACCACATCGCCGTTTTGCGCGAAGCAAGACGCATTAATGACCCCGACCCTCTCGACGCTCTTGGCATCGTAAAGCGCGCAGGGGCGGATCAAGTCACCATCCATTTGCGCGAAGACAGGCGACACATTCATGATGAAGATGCCAAACGCATTGTGGCCCTTTCGCCCTTGCCTGTGAACCTTGAATGCGCTATGGCGCCTGAGATGTTAAAGATTGCGACCACGCTTTTGCCCCATCGCGTGACCTTGGTGCCTGAAAAACGCGAAGAGGTGACCACGGAGGGGGGCTTGGATGTTGAGGGGTATTTTGATGGGCTTAAAGAGGCGGTAAAGCTGCTACAAACCCACGGGATTGAAGTGTCACTGTTTATCGACCCAACGCCTGAAGCCGTAAGACTTTCCCAAGCCTTACATGTAGAGTGGGTAGAGCTCCACACTGGGGCGTATGCTAACCTTTATGCCATGCTTTATGGAAATTTGGCCAATTCTCATCACAGCATTAAAGCACTTGAACTTCCCCGCTCAGAGCTAAAAAACAATCTTCTAACAAGCCTAAAAGCGCTGGAAGAAGCCGCAAAATTGGGTACATCTTTGGGATTAAGGGTTGCTGCTGGACACGGGCTTAATTACCAAAACGTGGAAACGATTGCGCGCATGAGGGCCATCGAAGAGCTAAACATTGGCCAAAGTGTCATCGCTCGCTCGGTTTTTACGGGCCTTGAAGAGGCGATTGTGCGCATGCGCGAGTTGGTGCGATGAAGCTAGCCATTAGTCTTGGGGATTTAAATGGCATTGGTCTTGAGATTGCGTTGCGCTCCCATGAGGAGATTGCGCAATGGTGCGAGCCGGTGTATTGCATTGACCCGACGATGCTTGCGTGGGGTGCGGCGCTGTTAGGCTTAGATGTCCCCGAAAGCTTGCAAACATGCCCGTGTGGCGATGTGTTTGACATTACTCCAGGGCGTGCCACAAAAGCTTCAGGTAAGGCCTCTTACGCATCCTTCCTAAAAGCACTCTCTTTGGTGCAAGAAAATAAAGCTGACGCGTTGGTGACCTTGCCTATTCATAAGGAAGCATGGCACAAAGCAGGAATGCTTTACAAGGGACACACTGACGCTCTGGCAGGACTCTTGAAAGAAGATGCCATGATGATGTTAGGGTGTGAAACGCTTTTTGTGGGCCTTTTTACCCACCATATTCCTTTGAAAAACGTTGCTAAACAGATTAAGAAAAAACCATTAATAGGCTTTTTAATACGCTTTTGGGAAGCCTTACATGTAAAGCCTATTGGGGTGCTAGGGCTTAACCCCCACGCGGGCGATGGCGGGGTGATTGGGAAGGAAGAGCGTGTCATTGCCAAGGCGATTGCAGCAGCCAATAAGGCTATCGGGGAAGAGGTATTTATGGGGCCATTGGTGCCTGATGCGGCCTTTACGCCCCAGAAACTAGCGCAGTTTTCCCATCTGGTGTGTTTGTACCATGACCAAGGATTAACGCCTCTTAAGGCCCTCTTTTTTGAAGAGAGTATTAATGTTTCTCTGGGGCTTAGTGTGGTGCGCACTTCGGTGGACCATGGCACGGCGTATGATATTGCTTACAAAGGTATGAATCCTTCGTGTAAAAGCTTTCTTAATGCTACAAAAAGCGCCATAACACTTGCCGAAAAAAGGCGAAATTTTACCTAAATTTTATTACGAAACGGCTACAGTTCTTTCTTAGTAAAATTTTGGGATAATGCCTCCTTAGAAAACTCCTCTAAGGATGTGCATGTCGCGCGATAACTTTCTGGCTTTTACTCTCTTTACTGTTTCTACCATCGGCTTTTTTGTTTGGGGGTATGATTATATCCCATCTCACCATTTTCTTCTTTTTACCATCGCTACTCTTTTTGGCTTGTTTATGGCCTTTAACATTGGCGGTAACGACGTAGCCAACTCTTTTGGCACAAGTGTGGGTGCAAAGACGATTACCCTTAAACAAGCCCTTATTATTGCAGCTATTTTTGAGCTGAGTGGGGCGATTTTTGCAGGCGGTGAAGTTACTAAGACTATTCGCCAAGGCATTGTTCAAATGCCTACATCCGAATTTGACCCCTTGCTGTTTGTGGCAGTGATGCTCGCCGCACTTTTGAGTGCTGGGCTATGGCTTTTGATTGCCTCAAAAAGAGGATTGCCAGTTTCCACTACCCACTCCATTGTAGGCGGGATTGTAGGCGGGAGTATCGCCCTTGGCTATGTGGTCACAGGAGGTGAGAGCTCTTTTTCTATGGTGAGTTGGGGCAAGATTGGTCAGATTGCCATAAGCTGGGTGGTTTCTCCTGTGCTTGGGGGGATTTTGTCTTATATTGTTTACCACTACATCAAAAAAAAGATTCTCACGCCCACAGAAAAAGCAGTGGACGTGTTAAAGCGCATGAAAAAAAGTCGCAAAATCTACAAAGAAAAATACGCCAATGCCCTTGGACTTAAAAGCGACGAAGAACAAATCGAAGCATTGCGTCATTTGGTTATGCAGGATGATGAGGATCAAAACGGTAATTTGGGCACTGAAACGGATTTTCAAAAACGCATTAAGGCGATGAAAAAACGGGAAAAACAGGTAGATACCTTTGGAGCATTGCGTCGGAATATCCCTTTTGTTGGTGCACTTGCTGCGGTTTCTGTTTCTTCAATGTTGTTGTTTAAAGGGTTAAAAAACCTTAAGATGGAGATCAGTACCATTGAGACCGTTTGGATTATTTTCCTCATAGGCACAGCGGCGTATTTAGTCAGCCTTGCCATTGTGAACATTATGGCCAAGAACGATGCCCACAAAAGTGCGACGCGCATTTTTGCATGGCTTCAGATTTTTACCGCTTCGGCGTTTGCTTTTAGCCATGGGGCCAATGACATCGCCAATGCCATTGGGCCATTTGCGGCGGTCTTGGATGTGCTTAAAACCGGAGCCATTAACGCTAGCGCTCCTGTGCCGCTTATCGCTATGGCTGTCTTTGGTGTGTCGCTCATTGTGGGGCTTTGGTTTTTGGGTAAGGAGGTCATCACCACTGTTGGGTCACGCCTTGCAGAGATTTTGCCCGTAACGGGCTTTTCTGCAGAACTTGCGGCAAGTTTGGTGATTTTGCTTGCAACAGCCTTTGGGATTCCTGTTTCTTCTACTCATATTCTCATCGGTGCGGTGCTTGGCATTGGGGTTCTTAACAAAGATGCCAACTGGAAGCTCATGCGTCCCATCGCTCTAGCGTGGGTTATTACTTTGCCTGTTGCGGGCTTTTCTTCTGCCTTCTTCTTTTTTGTACTTAAAGCAGCTATGGGGCTTTAATGCTTTACATGTAAAGGGTTTAAAGGCCCTTTACATGTAACCCTAGGACTTTTTAACCCAAGACTTGCTACACTTCCTTTCTACTTTTAAACTTTACAAGGAATTTTATTGACATCATTTTCACAACTCTCCCTCTCACCTGCCCTTTTGAAGGCAGTAAGTGAGGAAGGGTATACCACCCCTACTCCCGTCCAAGCCAAAGCCATTCCCCCTATCCTAGAAGGTCGCGACATGCTTGCGGGCGCCCAAACAGGCACAGGCAAAACCGCAGGTTTTACCTTACCCATTTTAGAGCGATTAACGCGTCATGAACACCATAAAGGGAAGCCAAAACTGCGGGTGCTTATCCTTACTCCTACACGCGAACTTGCAGCTCAAGTGGCCCAGAGCGTTGTTACCTATGGCAAATATTTGCCTTTTAGAAGCACTGTGGTGTTTGGAGGCGTGGGGATTAATCCACAAATCAAAGCACTCAAAGCGGGTGTAGACATTTTAGTAGCCACCCCTGGGCGTTTATTGGATTTGCATAGCCAGCAATGTGTTGATTTTTCCAACATTGACACGTTTGTGTTGGATGAGGCAGATCGAATGCTGGATATGGGGTTTGTTAAAGATATTCGTCGCATCATTGCTTTACTTCCCAAGAAACGGCAAAACCTTCTTTTTTCAGCTACCTATTCTGATGAAATCAAGGCCTTGTGTGAGTCCATTTTACACAACCCTGCTATCGTCGAAGTGGCTAGACGCAACACCTCTAGCGAACTTGTGCGCCAGCGGGTCATTGTGAGTGATTGTGCGCGTAAAACTGCTCTTTTGGGCAAACTCATTAGCGAAGAAAAATGGAAACAAGTGCTTGTTTTTACCCGCACAAAACACCGCGCCAATAAGGTCAGTGATTATCTCAATAAGCTAGGCATTACTTCCGCAGCCATTCATGGCAACAAAAGCCAAAGTGCGCGCACGAAAGCCTTGAGTGATTTTAAAGCGGGTCATGTCAAAATTTTAGTGGCCACTGACATCGCGGCGCGCGGCCTTGACATTGACCAGCTGCCTCGCGTGGTGAATTTTGAACTGCCCAATATCGCCGAAGATTACGTGCACCGCATTGGTCGTACAGGGCGTGCTGGAAACGCAGGTGAGGCCGTTTCGTTGGTGTGCATCGATGAGTTTGATTACCTTAAGGGCATTGAGCGTTTGATTAAAAAAGTGTTTGAGCGAGAAGTCATCGAAGGATTTGAGCCTGACCCTTCCATTAAGGCCGAGCCTATCATCCAAGGACGTGGTGGTGGACAACGCCCCTCTTCAGGAAACAAGCGCCCGACAGGCCGCAAGCCAAGACGTTAGTGTGAAAATCTTGGTTGACGCAGACGCGTTTCCCAATGCCCTCAAAGAGGTGCTTTTGCGTACCGTATTAAAGCGCAAGATTCCTACAGTGTTTATCGCCAACAAACCCATTGCCACGCCAAATGTGCCTTTTGTACAGATGAAGGTGGTGGCTTTGGGCGCAGACGAAGCAGACCACCATATCGCCGCACTTTGTGAGAAAGAAGACGTGGTGATTACCGCAGACATTCCCCTCGCAGACCGCGTGGTTGCCAAGGGTGCTCTGGCTCTTGATCCACGCGGCACGGTGTACGATGCAGAAAACATCAAAGGCTTGCTTGCCATGCGCAACCTCATGCAAGAGTTGCGCGATGGCGGACAAATCACGGGCGGCCCAAGTGCCATCGGCCCCAAAGACGTGCGGGCATTTGCCGATGGGCTTAATGGGCTTTTGTCTAAAAAAGTCTTCTAAATAACCACTTTGTAGCCCAACTTCTCTTCCACTGAGGCAATTTTTTGCGTCATGCCTTCGCTTCTGTTTTTGCGAATATCGACCTTAAAACACCCGTATACGCGGTTGTGTTTCTCTAAAGCTTCATAAGCATTTTCGATGATTCTTAACGCTTCAGGCAAAGTAGGTGTTTCAATCACCGTACTCATGGGGGTAAGTTTGTAAGGGTAGCCACTTTGGGCAACCATTTCAACAACTTTGGCTACCGAAGCACTTTTGCTCTCGCCCCCTTCCGTAGGAAAGAGTGAGAATTCCAATAAAACACTCATGTTGTTCCTTTACATGTAAAGAGTACTTGCATCATTTTAATAGTCTCTTCATCCAAAACTCCCTTTCTTGCGCGCAAAGTCTCGATGATCTTTTCTTGTTGAATCTTAGGAAGGTTTTGACCGAACTTGACCTTCATGGTACGCGAAATAGGCGCGAGGGCAAAGACCGCTGTTTTTTCCAACATTGTTTTGTGTCCTTGGGAGGCGATGGGCTCATGGTTTCCCTCAGGTTGATGTTTTGCCATAAGTGCGTCAAGGGCCACGGCTTTTTCGGTAGCATCATTCAAAATGCGAACATCCCCTTGAAAAATCAAGCTCGCAAAAAATTGAGTTGCAGAGCAGGCCAAGGTCGAATGTGTTGCATAAGAGGGAACAAAGGCATAAGGCTCGACGACACTGAAAGAGGCTTGTGGATTTGCTTTAATGAGGCGCATTTTTCTTCCCTCTTTGGAACCATGAAACACTACGCACCCTTTCCACCATGTAAAATTAACAGGCACGCCATAAGGCATGCCTCCCTCCACTAGAGAGAGGGTGCCATAACTACAGGTTTGCATCAAGGTCTCAAAAAGGCCCTCATCCGCACTCTCAAACTCATAACGTCGCAAAGAAGAAGGGGCCGCCGGGATTTCTTCTGTAAGCACAATCCATGTTTTACCTTCTTTTTCAACGGTTTTTAATTCCCTGCTGTTGATGCGTTTTATGACTTGAAATTGGCTCATTTTGTGCATGAGCGCATAGCGCTGAACAGAAACAAGGGTCTCTTTCATAATTTTTCATTCCTTTTGGTCGTCGTCTTCTTGTAAAATGTTATACAAGAAGGCGTATTATTTGTTTTTTAAAGCTTTAATCGCCCCGTGTGCCGCGGCCAATCTTGCGATAGGCACGCGATAAGGAGAGCAAGAAACTTCATCTAGCCCAAGCCTGTGGCAAAACTCAACCGATGCAGGGTCGCCGCCGTGCTCACCGCAAATGCCTATGTGAAGGGCGGGGTTTACCGCTCTTGCTTGGGCGACGCAAATCTCCATCAGCCTGCCTACACCGCTTTGATCCAAGCTTTGGAATGGGTCTTTTTCGTAAATGCCCTTGCCCACATAGTGTTTTAAAAAAGAGTCCGCGTCGTCTCTGGAAAACCCACAGCACATTTGGGTCAAGTCGTTGGTTCCAAAGCTAAAAAAATCACAGTGGGGTGCTAGTTCATCAGCAGTTAAAGCGGCTCTAGGCACCTCAATCATCGTACCAATTTTATACGCCACCGCTCCGACTTCCACAGCCACTTTCTCGATGACCTCTTTTAGAAAAAGATACTCTTTTAAATGCCCCACCAAAGGGATCTCAATCCACGGTTCACAACCAGGAACTTTGAGGGCTGCTTGAAAAATGGCTCTGGCTTGCATTTGGGAGATTTCAGGGTAAACCACGCCAAGGCGGCACCCCCTAAACCCAAGCATGGGGTTAAATTCATGCAGGCTGCTAATGGTCTGCTCAAGCTCCTCTTTAGTAACCCCAACCTCTTTAGCAACCTCCCTAATGTCTGCCTCATCTTTTGGTAAAAACTCATGCAACGGCGGGTCTAAAAGGCGAATGATGGCGGGTTTTCCCTCAAGGGCTTCAAAGATTTCTTGGAAATCTTTTTCTTGGTAGGGCAAGAGTTTATCTAGCGCTTTAACCCTGCTGTGAGTATCTTTAGCCACAATCATCTCTCGCACCGCTTGGATTCTAGAAGCGTCAAAAAACATGTGTTCCGTACGGCACAAGCCGATGCCCTGCGCCCCAAACTTGATAGCAGTTAGCGCGTCTTTTGGGTTGTCGGCATTGGTTTTAACCAGTAGCGTTCTAAACTTATCGGCCATGATCATTAGCTCACCAAAATAACCCGAAAGCTCTGGCTCAATGGTCGCAACCCTCCCCTCATAAACAACACCAACAGAACCATCAAGGGTGATGTACTCCCCATCGTTAAGGGTTTTTCCCTTCATGGTGAGTGTTTTTTTCTCTTCGTTAATGAGCGCGTCACTACAGCCTGCGACACAGCACTTACCCATGCCTCTAGCCACCACTGCAGCATGGGATGTCATGCCGCCTCTGGTGGTCAAAACACCCTGCGCGGCGTTCATCCCAATCAAATCCTCAGGAGACGTTTCCACCCTCACCAAGATGACCTTTTCGCCCGCTTCGTTTCTCTTGTGGGCTTCTTCCGCGTCAAATACGATTTTACCTACCGCAGCCCCTGGAGAGGCGGGCAACCCTTTGCCCAAAACCGTTGCGGCTTTGGTGGCTTCGGGGTCAAGCTGTTTATGCAACAACTGGTCAAGCTGTGCGGGGTCTACTCTTAACACCGCTTGTTTTTCATCGATCAAGCCCTCTTTTGCCATCTCTACTGCGATTCTCACGGCCGCGGCCGCGGTTCTTTTGCCGCTTCTGGTTTGTAGCATCCACAACTTGCCCTCTTCGATGGTAAACTCCATGTCTTGCATGTCGGTGGTGTGTTGCTCTAGCTTGTCTTTGTAGCCAACCAACTCCTCGTAAAGGGCCTTGTTTTGATGGCCCAGCGCCTCAATACTCAGTGGCGTTCTTGTGCCCGCAACCACATCTTCGCCTTGGGCGTTCATGAGGTATTCGCCGTAAAAGACGTTTTCGCCAGTGGAGGGATTTCTGCTAAAACACACACCCGTCCCCGACGTCTCTCCCTTGTTGCCAAAGACCATGGCTTGCACCGTTGCGGCTGTGCCTGAAAGGCTTTTGAGGTTGTTTAGTTCGCGGTACAAAATAGCGCGGCTGTTGTTCCAAGACTTAAAGATGGCTTCGATGGACATCTCCAACTGAACCATGGGTGACTGGGGAAAAGGCTGGTTGGTGTGCTTTTGGATAATTTCCTCAAACTCGCCTACAAGTTTTTTAAAATCCTCCGCATTAAGCTCTGTGTCCAAGGTGACATTTTTTTCATTTTTGATGCGCTCTAGCGCCGCCTCAAAAAGATGCGAAGGCACACCCATGACCACCTCGCCAAACATCATCACAAACCTACGGTACGAATCGTAGGCAAATCTTGGGTTGGAAGTTTGCGCGATGAGCCCAAGGACGGATGTGCTGTTTAGGCCTAGATTTAAAATGGTGTCCATCATGCCCGGCATGGAGATAGCACCGCCTGAACGAACAGAAACAAGCAAGGGGTCTTGGTCGTCTCCTAGCTTCTTGCCCATTGTTGCTTCGAGTTTGTCCAGATGCTGGGTGTATTCTTCTACGATGGAAGCGGAGATGGCCTTTGTGTCGCCCTTATAATACGCTTGGCAAGCCTCCGTCGTGATGATAAAACCAGGGGGAACGGGGATTCCTAGCCTCGTCATGACCGCTAGATTGGCCCCTTTTCCACCTAACAACTCTTTTAAATCAGCGCTGCCCTCTTCGAAACTGTACACAAACTTGTTGCCCATTTTGCCCTCCCTATGGTGTGTAGTTTTTCTATGCAAGTTGAGTCGTTTTCCAAAGCAATGGTTTCGTGATGGTATTTGTATATTTTATCGTAGTATTCTGTAAGCAGTAATGAAACAACAGTATCTAAATCACCTTTGTCAAAAGCTTCACACAAGGTGCGTTTGGTTTCTTTAGAAATAAAGCGCGAAATCTTATCAAGAGCATAATAAAAAAAAGGTGCGTCTATGGCTTCATACTCTTTTTTGATGCGGGCTATTCGATCTTTCAAAGGGGCAGTAATGCGCACTTTTTTGCCTTGATACATAGCATGGTATAAGGATGAAGGAAGCATGAGTTTGCCAATGCGCTTACTCTCCCCCTCGATAAAACAAAAAGGAGCTTTTTCGACATCTTTGATGGCGCAGGCAAGAAGGTTCTGAAACATTTTGGTGCTTGGTTGGGTGTGGGTTTGTCTTCCAAAAACAGAACCTTTGTGTTCTGCTAGAGCCTCTAAATCAATAACAGGGGAAAGATGCTGTAAAAGTTCTGTTTTACCACATCCTGTGTTGCCAAAAAGGGTGATAAAAGGAGGAAGTGTGGGTTCTTCAAGTAAGGCAACAATAACATTTCTTATCCCCTTGTAGCCATTTTTGACACGGTCCACACGGTAGCCAATCTGGTCTAAAATCAGTCCAAAAGAGGCTGAACGCAATCCGCCTCTAGCGCAGTACAGGGCGATTTTTCCCCCTGGAGGAACTCGAGTGTAAATAGATGCAAGGTGAGTGGAAACATTGGCGCAAATATACCCTGCTCCCAAGGCTTTTGCACGAAATTTTGACTCTTGTTTGTACACACACCCCACTTCGTGACGCTGGGTATCATCTAGGGCGAAAAAATTATGTGCTGTTGGAAAGTGTGAGGTAGCAAATTCACTAGGGCTACGCGCATCGATAATTAAATCATACTGCGCGTAGGTTTCAAAAAAAGCCTCAGGTTCAATGAGACGCATTAGTAAGTAGACATTTTAAAATGTTCCAAAGAGGCTTGCTTAAGACGCTCATAAATGCCTTCAAATGGGACGCCATGGACGCGTATTTCTCCGATAGTGGTGATGAAATTGGTATCTTTTTGCCACCGCGGGACAAGATGGTAATGCACGTGTTCAGCAATGCCAGCTCCGGCGCACTCACCCAAGTTCATCCCAATATTGACCCCTAAAACCCCAAAGGTTTCTTTGAGCATTTTCACACCCGTGCGCACATGGGCACTCATTTGGTCCCAGACTACTTCGTCTAAGGTTTCGATAGCACTGGTGTGCTCATAGGGGATAATCATAAAATGGCCCGGCGTGTAAGGGTAGCGATTCATGACACCATAGCAGTGTGTGTCGCGAAACAAAACGCCAAGGGCTTCATCGTCTTCTGGCGTATCGGCAATGTGGCAAAACACACAGCCTTGCGTGCTGTTTGTAAAGTATTCACTGCGCCAAGGCGCATACAATCCTTCCATTAATCCACCTTTTTAAACGCACGTAGCGCTTCTTCGATGTTTGCTTGACGCATAAAATGTTCCCCAATCAAAAAAGCATCCGCCCCCACCTTGCTCAAATGAGCAATGGTTTCTTTGCACTCTACCCCGCTTTCTGCCACGATGATTTTCCCATTGGGAATAAGGGGCATGAGTTTTTCGGTGAGGTTCATGTCCATTTCAAAGGTTTCCAGATTGCGGTGGTTGATACCGATGATGTCCGCACCTGCAAAAATAGCTTTGGTTAAATCTTCTTTGTCGTGAATCTCTACGAGCGCTTCCATGCCAAGATGACGAGTGTATTCAAGCAGTTCTTTAAGCTCTTTGCGACTAAGTGCTGTGGCGATGAGCAAGACAAAATCTGCCCCGTACACCAGTGCTTCCACCAGTTGGTATTTGTCGACAATAAAATCTTTGCGCAAGAGAGGCGTTGCCACGTAGCGACGAATTTGGGTGAGGTATTCTAGGTTGCCTTGAAAAAAATGCGGCTCTGTGAGTACCGAGATGGCATTTGCGCCCCCTTTTTCGTAACTTTGAGCGATAACAAGCGGGTCAAAATCCTCTCGAATTACCCCCTTGCTGGGGCTTGCTTTTTTCACCTCTGCGATGATACGATAAGGCTCCTCCTTGGTTGCTTTTAGATAGGGGGAAATATCGCGCGGGGGGTAGTTGTTGTACGCCAAAGAGCGTCCTAGCCACTCCAAGGGATACTCAATCTTGCGGCGTTCCAAATCCTCTTTGGTTTGCCTTATAATCTTGTCTAAAATCATTCACTTTTCCTTATGCATGCGTTAATTTTTTCATAATGGTCTTTGATTTCTTGCTCACTTGTGGTATTTAAAATGGGTACCATGAGAGCATGGGCTTCTTGGCATCGTCCAAGTTTATAATACCCCCATGCTAAGGAATCGATATAATAAGGGGAATCAGGCTCTTTTGCTAAGGCACGTTTGACAAGTGCTATGCCTTTGGCTATATCTACGTCATGGTCAATGAGCAAGTACCCGTAATAGTTCAAGTACAAGGGCTCTTCAAGGGTTTTAATAACCTTTTCAAATTTTTCCGACACCGAAGAGAGTAAGGCTTTTGTGATGGTGTCTTTGTTGTATTCGTATTCGTAAATGGCCACCCTGCCAAGGTAGTCAAGCTTTCCAAAATCTTCATAAGCTCTCTTGGCGACTTTATAGGCTTTTTCAAATTCTTTGCGCGAGGCGTGCAAATCCATTAACATCAATGGGTCGTGGTTGCTTTGGTTTAAAAAGGCAATCGCTCCTGCAAAATCTCGCTTAAATAGTAAAAGTTCCACCACCTTGTTGGCATATTGGTCTTCTTTTTGACCCATATAGAGCATTTTGTAGGTAGAGATAAGCCCGTCAATGTTTTTTGTTTTGCCATATATTTGCACTAAACGGAAACACGTAGCTTTGGTGCATCCGTTCATGCGACGCACGGTTTCAAGATAAGAAATGGCTTCGTTGGTGCGATCAAGATGCGTGTCTAGCAAATCCACAATGGCAAGCAAAGACTCTTCGCTTTGAGACTCTTTGTAGATTGAATCATAGTATTTTAACGCAAGATCATACTCCTTGAGATGAAAATGAATGGAACCCAAAATAGTTAAGTTTTGTATGGATTTTTCCCGCCCGATCAAGTTTATCATCTGCTCTTTGGCTTCTTCAAACGCTTTGTTGTTGAGCAAAACCCCTACATGTAAACGCACTACATCCCCATCCTCTGGCGTATGGGCAAGGGCTTTTTCAAGCAATTTTTCTACAGGAAGCCCCGCAGAAAAACCAATCCTTAGAGCTTCTTTGATGTACTCAAGTTTGTTGGTGCGGTCAAACAGTGTTTCAAACATTTCAACCGACGTGCTTGCGTCTCCCTCTTGATAGGTTACCAAGGCTTGTAGGGCCAGTAGGTCTTCGCCATCGATGGAGTACCTTGGAGGGGATGATGGACTTTGAACAGAGGGCGTACATCCTCCTAGAAAAAAAACAATGGCTAATGAGACAAGGAAACGATACCAGGACATTCTTTCTCCAGTTCGTCAAAATGACGTTTAAAATAGTTCCAAAAAGGAAAGGTTCGGCATTGGCTTGGCCGCACCTCATAGATGCTGCATCCACGTTTTTGGTCATCAAAAAAGAGACACGCAACGCCACTTTCGTGCGGGATTTCTTTAATGCTGTACATGTGCGATTCTTTAAACAAATAGCGTTCCACAAAGAGGGATTCTTCTAAATTTAAAAAATTAGCAATAGCTGTTATCTCTTTGGGGTTAACCCAAATATACCCGCTTTCTCCAATGCAGCAATTGCCTTTACATGTAAAGCACACTTTTGGGTTGAAGCCATAATCAAACCCCTCTTGTGTTTTTAACATGAAACACTCACAGTGCCTGCTTTGCTGAAAATCGTAGCGGCTTGTGGTGTGGGGCCTTGCATGTCATTTACCACCAAAGGTGGTAAAATCTCACACAAACTTTTAGACGAACGCTTTGCTTCTAAAAGAACCAAAGAGGCAATCTTCGATGCCTTGGGATGCACGCATTGTAGGGCTGTGGGGGTCAGTTTGGACGCATGCAAGTGGTGCATGATGGCTCCTAGTTGTTTAGCATCATAACAAAAAAGCACTTTGCCGTGGGGTTTAAGCACCCGTTTCGCTTGGTCTAAAAAATCTTCCAAGGGTAAATGGGTAGCGTAACGGCTCAGGCTTAGGTGTGGGTTTTGGCTTTTTTGGGTTCCATCGTGATAAAACGGTGGATTACTAACAATAACATCCATGCATTGGCGCCACGATAACGTTAAAAAATCCCCTGTTTGAACCTCTAATTCAAGAGAATTTGCGCGCGCATTTTTTTGGGTCAAGGTGACATTTTCAGGCTGAATATCGATGGCGTGAACGGCACATTGGGGCAAATCTCGCTTGATGAGTAACCCTAAAATTCCACATCCACAACCCACGTCCAACACCTCGCCGCTGCACCCTTGGCGCAAAATAAAATCATACAACATAAGACTGTCACTGTTGTAGCGATAGCCTTGAGCAAGTTGTTCTAAGCGCACTAGCGGTACACCCGAATAATGAAGCCACGCCTGTTGGGCACTTCAACTAAATCTGAGGAGTAGCTAATGCGTGCAACTCCTTCAAAATGGCGTTCAATTAACTCTCCACCTTTTGCGGCGCGCTGTTTTCCTAGTCCTAGATTGGAAAGGCGGGTTAAGCGTTCTATCTCATTTTTTGCTACCCCAAGCGCCTCTTCTTGCTCGATGCGTTTTAACGTAGCAAACCCACCATCGTCCACAATAGGAAGCACTTCAAAAAAGTGCGAAGCCTCATAAGTGTTTAAAAAAGCATCGACTCGTGCTTTACATGTAGGGGTTGCTTCGTTGGTGCCACTTTCCATGTCGTCGCAGGTGATGGAGGCCAGGAGTTCAGGTTTTTTAAGAACAGCATCTTTAAGTAGGGTTTGGCTTTCGGTTTGTTCTTGCAAAAGAGCAGTGTTGAGCTGTTCGATTTTGGCTTCGTAAATCTCTTCGCGTTTTTTTATCTCTTGCTGAAGGGCTTCAAACTCATTTTTAAGAGCAAGGAGTTGTTTATCTTGTGTGAGTTCAAGCAGTGCTTTTTCCTTTTCAAGCTTTATGCGGGCTTCCTCTAATGCCTCGATACGCTCTTTGAGTGCCTGTGCTTGGTTCTCAAGTTGAATGCTTTGTTCGCGGTGTTTGGCTTCTAGTGTATCGATATGTTGTGAGGTTTTAGCGATGATAACGTTTCGTTCACGCTCTAATGAAACAATTTTCTCATTGAGAGTTTGGTAGTTTTTGACATGCTTTTCTTCGTTGCTTTCCACGGCTTGAACAGAAGAGCGAGTTGTTTTTTCTAAAGTCTCTTCTAGGGAAGTGATTTTTTCATTGAGGGCTTTTTTCTCAGCGGTTGTTTCTTCTAAGGTTTTTTTGTACGCGTCTACCTGCTCTTTTAAAGAGGCAACCAACTCGCTCTCGCGCTCTTTGGCGTTTAGACTCTGGCCTTTAATTTCCTCTAGAGCGCTCGCGTATTCTTTGTCTTTTTGGCTAACACGTTCTTGGGCCATGCGCTCAATCTCTCTGATGCGTTGGGTGAGTTGCTTTTTTTGCTCCTCAAGGGTGCTATTTTGTGCGCGCAGAGAAACAAGGGTTTCTTCATGGCTCTCACGCAATTTTTCACGCATCAGACGCTCTTGTTGTGCCTTGCTTTCAAGGTCGATGGTTTGGTTGCGTAGCGTGTTTAGTGCTTCTTCATGCTTGCGCATGAGCGTGTCTGTTTCACTGTTTTTTTGCGCTATTTCTTGGTAATAGGTCTCTTTTAGGCCACCCATTTCTTGGATAAGTTTTTGGATAGCTTCATTGTGTTTACGCTCTTGGGCTAAAATTTCGCGGGTGTGGTTGGTTAGGATGGTGTTTTGTTCGGCCTCTTTTTCTCTCAGGGTGTTGCGCAGCTGCTCTGTGTCATTTTTACTCTCGCGCAAGGCTTTCTCTTTTTCATCCAACAAGGCGCTCATCTTCTCTTGAAGGGCTTTGTGCTGCTCTAAGAGATAGCGGTTTTTTTCCGCAAGCGTAGAGTTGCTGATGCGCTGCTCTTTGGTGGCTACACTGATCTCTTTGTCAATTTCCATGGATTTTTCGCGCAACTCTTTTTGCAATTCGTACACGGTATTTTCCAACCCAATAATTTTGGTTTCGTATTCCCGCGAAGTGCGCATCGCTTCTTGTTGCAAGTCGTTAATGCGACGGGTGAGATCGTTGATGTTTTGATAGTGCTGTTGTTCGGCTTGGTTCATGGTTTCTAGATTTTGGGTTTGAAGCTTTTGGCGCTCTTCATCTAGCGCTTTTTTTTCATTGTTAAGCGTGATGGCAAGTTCCCAGTTTTTATTGGCCAAATCAATGTTGTCTTGGTATAAAAAACGGTTTTTTTGACGCAAGGTGAGTACTTGCGCCTTAAGTTCATCCGCAGTCCCTTCAATGGGCGTTTCTACTTCCACCGCAAGCTCTTTGGTGGCAGTAGGGATGGCGCCCAAAGCAGTAATGGCTTGAATGTCGTTTTTATGCACATAGGCTTGCTGAATTTGCGGGGGTAAATCCTCAAATTTTAAAGGCGCTTTTTGCTCCTCATGTTTTGCAAATTCATCTGGAGAAAAGCTGTACATGTAAGCCGCTCCTATTCCAAAAACAAACAACCCGCCCAACGCCATACTTAAGGCAATAACAGACAAAGAACGCCCCTTGTGCTCCATGGATTACCTTTGGCCTAAAATATGCTCAATGATGTGATAACTGTGATTTAACGCCATGGCAATGGATCCACCAGAATTCACCGCAATATCGCCACCAATATAAAGTCCAGGCACCTCGGTTTGATAATTTTCATCAAAAATAGGATGCCCTGCCCCATCAAGCGTAATGCCGCATTTTTTCAAAAAATCCACAGGTGTTGTGCCGCCAATGGCGTAAACAACGCGGTCATAAACCGTAAAGTTGCCGTCGGTAAAATTCACACGCACTTTCCCTGAAGCATTCTCAAGGCTCTTGATGTCTACACCAAGACGCAAACGCAACAACTCTTGGCCGTCATAGGCGTAAAGTTGTTCTTCGTTGATGTCGTTAAGGCGTGAAAAGGTGGGTCGGCGATAATTAAGGGTGACGGTATTGGTTTTGGAGAGTTCTAGCGCGTATTCTGCTGCCGAGTTCCCTCCGCCTACGATGAGGAGTTTTTCCCCTTGGGAACATTTGTCAAGATTGAAATTAACCAATTGTTTAATCGAGGGTGGGATTGGGTAATCGGGCTTATTGGGCTTGCCCATTTTACCAATGGCAACGATGACATTTTTGGCTTCATAGCCCGCTTTTGTGGTGACCACTTGAAAAGAATTCCCTACTTTTTTGACGCTCTCTACTTCGCTGTTAAACGCAGTGTCAATTTCGCCATTATCAAGCAAAGAGTCAAAATAATCAAGCGTGCTCTCTTTTGAGCCATCGGAAAATTGCACGCTCCCTTTAAGCTCAACCACTTGACCTTTATAGTCTTTATCTACCCGCTTGTTGTCTTTGTAAAATTTACGGATGGTTTGGGAGTGGTTTTCCCCTTTTTCGATAAGCAAAACACTTTGTAATCCGCGCATTTTTGCCTCTACTGTTGCACTAATTCCTCCGGGGCCTCCGCCAATGACAATCATGTCGTACACGCAATTCATTTGGTTCTCCTTTGGTTATAATCGCTCCTAAAGCGATAGAAAGATAAAATAGGCTTCTTTTGTAACCCATTAAAACAAGAGATTCAAGACAGTGCACGTCACTTTCTCACACTAAAAACATCGCCATAGCTTTGGCTATGACTCAATTTTGAGTGTAAAAAATTAACGCACTCTGTTTAAACTCTTTATGTTTCGAGGGCTATAAAAGAAGCCTAATTTACCCACTTTTACATTAAAAAGGAAGAAAACGTGGACGCATTCTTGCAAAAGGCCAAATCTTTAACCTCTTTCTTGGCCACCATGGAGCCCCAACAAAAAAATACCCTCCTTTTAGCCATGGCAGACGCCCTTGAGGCCCACCAAGAAGCCATCTTGGAAGCCAATGCCAAAGACATGGACAAAGGAGTCAAAAACACCCTAAGTGCTGCGCTATTGGACCGTCTTAAGCTCACCCCAAAACGCATACGAGGGATGGCTCAAGCAGTGCGTGAGATTGCCGCGCTCAAAGAGCCTGTGGGCCGAGTTCTTGAGGGCTGGGTGGTGCCTAGTGGGCTTCGCATCGAAAAGGTGAGCATTCCCATTGGCGTCGTGGCTATCATTTACGAAAGCCGCCCCAATGTCACCAGTGACACCGCGGCATTGTGCTTTAAAAGTGGCAACATTTGTGTTCTTAAAGGGGGCAAGGAAGCCACCCATAGCAACCACGCTATTGCCAAGGTATTGCAAGACACCTTAGCTTTCAACGGCGTAGACCCTGCGTGTATTTCGTTGCTTCCTGATGAGACCCGTGAAGGGGTCGCTACGCTTATTCGCCAAGACGCCTATGTGGATTTAATTATTCCAAGAGGCGGGGAAGGATTGATTCGTTTTGTCTCTCAAAATGCCACGGTCCCTGTGGTCAAACACGACAAGGGCGTGTGTCACACTTACGTGGACAAGGAAGCCAACCTTGACCAAGCCATGGAAATCGTCCTTAACGCCAAATGCCAGCGCCCCAGTGCGTGTAATGCCCTTGAAACGTTGCTTGTCCATGAGGCAATCGCTTCGGACTTTGTACCACGCATCGCCGCCGCACTCACCCAAGTGGGTGCTAAAGTCAAAGGATGCGCCACAACGCAACAGTTTATACATGTAGACCTTGCTACGCCCGAGGATTTTCACACCGAACACTTAAGCAACGCCCTTTCCATCAAAGTGGTCGCGGATATTCAAGAGGCGTTGCATCACATCACCACTTACGGTTCGTCCCATTCCGAGGCGATTTTGACAGAAAACTACACCACCGCAGAGTGGTTTTTAAACGCAGTGGATGCTTCGTGCGTGTATGTCAATGCCTCCACGCGTTTTACCGACGGGGGTGAATTTGGCTTTGGGGCAGAAGTGGGTATTAGTACCAACAAGCTCCACGCGAGGGGTCCTATGGGCATCAATGAGCTAACCACGTACAAATATAAGGTCTATGGCAAAGGAAATGTGCGTGCGTGAATCTGTGCTTAGCATCGAGGGGTTGCGCTTTGGTTACACTCCTGAAGCGCCACTTTATGAGAATTTTTCCCTTGCTTTACATGTAGGCGAAGTAGTGAGTGTTGTGGGGCCTAGTGGTTCGGGAAAAACAACGCTGTTTGAGCTTATAACGGGCGCGTTAAAACTGCAAGCGGGAAGCCTTACATGTAAAGCTTTTTCTCAAATCTTTCAAGACCCTTATACCTCCTTTCACCCTACTTATTCTCTTTTAGAACAAATGGCGGAAGTGGCGGATACCCAAGAGCACGAACGATTGTGCGACGCCATGCACCTCTCCCCTGCACTCTTGCGTCGCAAGCCCCATGAGCTTAGCGGTGGGCAATTGCAACGCGCGTCGATTATCCGCGCACTGCTCATGAAGCCTAAGCTTTTGCTAGCAGATGAGCCAACGTCGGCGCTGGATAACCTTATTCAACTTGAAGTGATGCAATTGCTTATGGGGTTGTTAGATGAGGTTGGGATACTTTTAATTACCCACGATGAGGCGCTTGCATCGTGGTGCAGTGATTCTATCATAAGGCTAAAATCATGAAACGCTTTTTAGTAGCAGTGTTGTGTTGTGCTCCTGCTGTGTTGCTAGGAGATGAGAATGTTTTGTTAGAGCATATCACGACCCATCCGCAAGAGATAAAACGTGCGCTTGTGGTGGCAGGGTCCATTGCATTGCTTTACGGGATGATGGTGTTGGTGCGCTACTTGGCCCATCGGTATGCAACACAAGTGGAGGACGAAGAACGAAACCAGCGCTATTTTGCCATCAAAAAACTTTCCAATATTTTATTTGTGATACTTTCTGTGCTTATCATTGCGCTGGTGTACACTAAAAACCTCGCGCAGGGACTGGCTATTTTTGGTGTGATTGGCGCGGGCTTAACCATCGTGCTTAAAGAGTTGGTTCTAAGCATCGTTTCGTGGATGATGATGATGGCTAGCTCTTCTGTGCGTTTGGGCGATCGTATTAAAATTGACAAAGACGGCAAGCCAATCATTGGCGATGTAATTGACATCTCTTTAACCAAAATCACGCTCTATGAAAATATTACGAATGATTCTATTACTGACCACAAAAAAGCGGGGCGCATTATCTTTGTGCCTAACTATTTTATGCTCACCCACGATATGTATAATTATACGCATTTATCCATGAAAACCATCATAGACCTTGTTGAAATAAACCTTTCATTTGATACGAATATTGAAAAAACAGAAGCCATTACCTTTGAAATTGTTGAATCCATCAGCGGAAGGTACACAGAAATGGCGAAACGTCAGTATGACAGATTAAAAGATAAATACACGCTTCGTAATATGACAAATTACCCAAAAGTCGTTTTTTATCCCAGCTTTAAAGGAGACGGGATCACCATGGGGATTTGGTATGTGACGCCTTATCGAGAGATTTTACGTGTGAAAAGTGAGTTAACCAAACAAATCATTGGTCGCTTACGCATGGAAGAGGATGTACACTTGATGTATACAGGAACGTCTATGTATCTCGAAACAAGCGACATGAAAGCAACGCTTGCTTCGAGATTATCTTCTAAAGTTTAGGATTGGCGCGCCTCTTTTAAAGACTCGGCAATCAAGAAGGCAAGTTCTAAAGCCTGATCTGCATTGAGCCGTGGGTCACATTGGGTTTCATAGCGAGAGCCGAGCCCTTCTTCGGTGATGGCTTGCGCGCCACCGACACACTCAGTGACGTCTTGCCCTGTCATTTCTAAGTGCACGCCGCCAGGGTAAGTTCCTTCGGCTTTGTGGACATTAAAGAACCCTTTAACTTCAGCTAGGATTTGATCAAAAGCACGGGTCTTGTAGTTAGAAGAGGCCTTGACGGTGTTGCCATGCATGGGATCGATGCTCCATAAGACATTGTGCCCCTCTTTTTTGATGGCGCGCAAGAGGTCTGGAAAGTGTTTTTCGATTTTATCAGCCCCCATGCGCACAATGATGTTGAGACGTCCTGCTTCATTTTCGGGATTAAGTTTGTCAGCAAGTCGCAACAAGTCATCTGCTTGCATTGTAGGACCTGCTTTGATGCCAATGGGGTTTTTAACCCCGCGCAAAAATTCTACGTGCGCCCCGTCCACATCGCGCGTGCGGTCTCCAATCCACAGCATGTGTGCCGAACAGTTGTACCAATCTCCCGTGATGCTATCTTGGCGTGTGAGCGCTTCTTCGTAGTTGAGTAACAAGGCTTCATGGGAAGTGTAAAGTGCGGTTTGGTGTACACTGGGCGTATTGGCCGAAGTGATACCACACGCTTCCATAAATGCTAGCGTTTCTGTGATGCGATTAGCCAAGTGTGCGTAACGGTCTCCCAGCGCACTTTCTTTCACAAAGCCCATGTTCCAGCGGTGCACTTGGTGTAAATCCGCTAAACCGCCCCGTGAAAAAGCGCGCAAAAGGTTAAGGGTTGCGGCGGATTGGTTGTAAGCACGAAGCATGCGAGAAGGGTCAGGGACGCGCGCTAGTTCTGTGAAGTCGATGTTATTGATAATATCGCCACGGTAGCTAGGCAATTTCACCCCGTCAATTTCTTCAAAATCTGAAGAACGCGGCTTTGCAAATTGCCCTGCCATGCGCCCTACTTTTACCACAGGACAGCTTCCTGCAAAAGTCAAAACAACGGCCATTTGCATCAAGACTTTAAACATGTCTCGAATGGTATCGGCACGAAAATCTGAAAAACTCTCGGCACAATCGCCACCTTGGAGTAAAAACGCCTTTCCTGCTTGCACATCAGCGAGTTGTTGTTTAAGGCTGCGCACCTCGCCCGCGAACACAAGGGGTGGGATGGTGGAGAGTTCTGTTTCAACAGATTGTAATGCACTTAAATCTGGGTAGGTAGGTTGTTGTTTAATAGGCATATTACGCCATGACGAGCGGCTCCATTGGTTCATACACAATCCTCTTTTGGTCAAAATTTGCCCATTATAGTCAATCTTCACTTAAGTGTCCTAGCCTTGGGCTTTTTAGAAAGGCTTTTGAAAGATTGCTTTAACGTAAGTCACGTTACAATCGCTTAAAAAGAGTCACCTTGAACGCTTCCTCTCCTAACGCCACCAAGCACGGTATTTTCTATGCGCTGAGTGCTTTTACCTTGTGGGGCTTGGCGCCCATTTACTTCAAAACCCTTGGCACACTTCCTCCTGGCGAAATTTTGCTTCACCGCATTGTTTGGTCGGTTGTTTTTCTTTTTTTGCTTTTGGCATTTAAACGGCAATTGCGTACTATTAGCAGAGTGCTTTTAAACAAAAAAATCCTTATGATGCTTATGGTTTCCTCGTGCCTCATTGCCACAAATTGGCTCATTTTTATTTGGGCTATCAACAATAACATGCTTATTGAAGCAAGCCTTGGGTACTACATCAACCCTCTTATTAATATCTTATTTGGATTTTTATTTTTAAAAGAAACTCCTACTAAAATGCAGGGTATTGGGATTGGGTTGGTGTTTTGTGCTGTTGGGTTTGAAATCTACACATTGGGTTCTTTGCCTGCGGTTGCACTTGCTCTGGCTTTTTTGTTTGCTTTTTACGGTCTGGTGCGCAAGAAAGTGCATGTGCCCTCCTTGCCAGGGCTTTATATTGAAACTCTTTTGCTTTTTCCATTAGCACTTTTATATTGGGGGTACTTGATATTTCAAGCAAACAGTGCGTTTTCTTTCTCTTTTGACACGCCTATTACTTGGTTGCTTTTGCTTGCAGGTCCTGTGACAGTCGCGCCATTGTTGGCATTTACTTCGGCGGCTTCACGGTTGCGCCTTAGCACCATAGGTTATTTTCAGTATTTGGCCCCTTCTATCAACCTTCTCTTAGCCGTCTTTGTGTATAATGAGCCCCTTTTGCAAGGAAAAATTATAACGTTTTCGTTGATTTGGATGGCTTTATTGCTTGTAAGTATTGAGTCATACGCTCGTAAAAAATAACACACAAGGACACAAAAAATGGAAGATTTTTTACCCGCTATAGTTGTTGCGATGGCCGTGGGGTTTATCATGATAAAGCAAATTGGAAAAATTACCCAAGGGCTTGATGCCAAGGGAGAATCTACAGGAACGCAACTCTATGCCACCTTTGCAGGTGTTGTGCAAGAGAAAATCCGTGCCATCAAAAAAGATATTGACACTTCCAAAGAAACCCTTGAGCCTCGCTACATCCTTAAGGCAGGTGAGAATGAAGAAAAAGCCCTTGAAGAACTCTCTGACATGATGCGCAAGCTTGTCTTTTTTGAAACAATGGGGTCTAAGCGCGATTCAAGGGAGCGCATTGAAGGGGAAATGTTTGCTGTACTTAGTGAGCTTGACTCTTTCGTGAGCCAAGCCATTGAAGATGGCGAAGCGTTGGCGGATGAACTACGTGAAGAACTTTTTAGTGTTTATGAAACATTGCAAAAAGAGGGTTAGCGCATAGTCGCGGGGACTGTTTACTTTTTAAACAGTCCATTTTTCCATTATTTTCAAAGCCTTATCAAACTCAAACTCCTCAACACACTCTTTCCATTTTGCAAGCTCTTGATGCGGAATAACACCTATTAGGTTTTCATGCAATACATGTATCGTACCATCATCCATAAGCTCGCCCTCTTTCAAAAACCCCTTAACGGAGGCCAAAAGCTCGTTCAATTCTTGGTGCGAAAGTGTGTTGGGTGCTTGCGTTTGCGCGTTTGTCTCTTTCACTGATTCTAGTGCTCTAAGAAGATTGTTTAGCGCATTGGCAAGACTCTCTACCTCGTGGTTTTCTATTTTTTCATTATTTTTATATTTGCTATCAATAAAGGCAAGCTTTTCGTGAAGTTCAAAGGCTCCAATGTTGCCGCTTACACCCTTGAGGGTGTGTACTTGCTTGCGCGCGTCTGGCGCATTTGACTTGATAGCTTCGATAATATTTTCAAACTCCCCTGCTTGAAGTTGATGTTTGAATTTTAGAAGCAAGGCACTGGCACTATCTTCCGAATCTAATATGTCCGTAAGATAGGCTTTGTCTAGGATTGCTTTGGAAGGTTGTTTTGTCTTATCGCTATTGTTTATTTTGGCTCCACAAAGTCGAGATATTGTGTTGTAGAGTTCATTTTTGTCTATAGGTTTTCCAATATGCCCATTCATGCCTGTCTGAAACGCTTTTTCTTTATCCTCTGCCATGGCCGCAGCTGTTAGTGCCACGATGGGTATGGTTGTGTTGCGCTTTCTTATCTCTCGTGTTGCCTCGTAGCCTCCCATAACAGGCATTTGCAGGTCCATTAAAATAAGGTCAAAATAGTCTTCATTTGCCAAAAATGCCTCAAGACCCTCTTGGCCGTTATTGGCTATCTTGTATGTTATGCCTACTTTTTCTAGCATAAGGCTAACCACCTCTTGATTTACCGCATTGTCCTCTACTATCAAAACAGTGAGACCGCTTAAATCGAGGGTAGTTTGCACGGTTTCTGGAGAGATGTCTCTGATTTTACCACCCCTAGCATCAGTAATTGCATCAAAAAGCGCTGATTGGGTTACTGGCTTTGAAATGAAGCTATCAATGGCAACACTTCCTAAGTCTATATTTTCTTTACTGTAGCCGCTAACCATAAAAACCGTAGGCACATTTGATGTGAGTTCTTTTTGTTCATACAGGGTTTGTAGTTCTTTAATGGTCTCTACGCCATTTAAAATTGGCATATTCCAGTCAATGAGCAAAATGTCATAAGGGGATTTTTTCTTTTCCGCCGTTTTAATGCGCTCAATCGCTTCAGCACCATTGCTTGCTTCATCAAACGCGTAACCAAAGCGCCCTAGCATGGATTTAAGCACTTCTCTTGAAATCTCTTGGTCATCGACAATTAAAACCTTGCCAGCGGCACTGCTGCTAGATTGCGCGTCTATCGCACAAGCGGCCAGTTCAAAATCTAGCGTAAAAGAAAATTTTGTCCCCACTCCTACTTGGCTTTGCACTGCTATCTCTGCACCCATAGCGTTGATGATATTTTTAGATATGACAAGCCCCAAGCCAGTACCTCCGTATTTCCTTGTTGTGGAGGTATCGGCTTGAGAAAAGGGCTTAAAGAGTTTGCTTAAGTGTTCCTTATTCATGCCAATGCCGCTATCTTCAACACTAAAGCCAATGGTTGCTTTTTCGCGCTCTTGTTTGTGTAAACATTCGATAGTAAGAGTGATGTTGCCCTTGTGGGTAAACTTAATAGCATTAGAAAGAAGATTGGTAAGTGTTTGAGTGAGCCTGAGCTCATCCCCAAGAAGTAATCCAGCACACTCGCCTTTGGGGAAAAAGTAAAGCTCAACGCCTTTTTGAGAGGCTTTTGCCTCAAACATCACTTTAAGCTGGGATAAAATATCTTCTAGGCGAAATTGCTTGTATTCAAGTTCAAGCTTTCCTGCTTCAATCTTCGAATAGTCCAAAATATCATTAATGACCCCCAGGAGCATTTTTGCAGAACTGTTTATTTTTCGCAAAACATCTTTTTGCCTTGGGTCATCGAGCATGTCATTCAAAATATCTCCAAGCCCAATCACTGCATTCATAGGCGTGCGTATCTCATGGGACATGTTGGCTAAAAACTGGGTTTTTGCTTCATTTGCGCTTTCTGCTTTGCGCTTTGCGGCCTCAAGGGCTTCTTGGGCTTGCATCTGTGCTGTAACATCGTCATATATGGCTACAATCTCGCCACTGCTTAGCTTGTAGACATAATTCTTCCTATAGACGCTGAGTTTTCCATCGTCATAGAAGCCAATGGGATGATGCTGCGCCTTCCCTGTTTTGTAGACTTCTTGAAAAACATCAAAAAGACCCATCTCTTTAATCCCTGGGAAAACCTCTGTAATTTTTTGGCCTACAATACTTCTGTCCACACCGTCCATTTTTTGAGAAGCTTCATTGATGTTTTTAAAGATAAAATCTTCCCCATTATTAAAGGCTTCATAAATAGCTACTCCGCTACTCATATTTTTATAAAGCTCACTAAAAAGCTCTTTTGCTTTTTCTGCTTTTTCCCTAGCTACTTCAAGTTCTTCTTTAGCCTTTTTTTCAGCCGTGATATCAAGAGCTGCGCCTCTGTAGCCTACAATATTTCCGTTGGTGTCAAACATTGGCAAACCATTTACTTTTTGCCAAACTGTTCTACCATCTTTGGTTAAGGATTTATGAATGAGTCCTCTAAAAGAAGCTCTTTTGGCAGCTATTTCATTTAAGAAATACTCACCCACTCGCACCTCCTCCTCTTTTGGCATAAAAGAAAAAGGAGTTTTGCCTAAAGACTCCTCAATGCTGTAGCCTAGCATTTCTTCAAAAGATTTGGTGACAAGTGTGTATTCACCCCTATCATTAAGTTCCCAAATGTACTCTCCTGAAGCTTCGGCAACATCGCTAAATCTCTGCTCGCTTTCCTTTAAAGAGTGTTCTAGGTTCTTTTGTTTTGTGATGTCCACGTGGCTTCCTAGCATTCGCAATGGAGTCCCATCTTTATCCCACTCAACTACTTTTCCAGAACAAATTACCCAGACAGTTGATCCATTTTTATGCCTATACCTCACCTCTCCAACAAATGGGATTTCTCCTTTGCTCTTTACATGTAAATCAAAAACTTTCAGTGTAGTCTCAAGGTCTTCTTTGAAAATTATCTTCATCCAAGATTCTGGAACATTTGGCATTTCATGGTCTTCGTAACCAAACATTTTTTTAAATCCAGGACTTAAATACTCTGTATTGTTTTTTAAATCCCAGTCCCAATAACCGCCAACTGTATTTTCGATAATGAAATTTACAGCATCCCTCTCTTTTTCTATTACCGTAGCCAATGCTTTTTTTTGCGTAATGTCACTCGCAATACCAAGATAGCCAACAACCGCATCCTCGCTATTTTTTAGGGATGTAATACTTAGTTCTACTGTTATTTTTACCCCATCTTTTCTTATGTACGTCCACTCTTTTTCATCATGCAATCCAATATCTGACCTTGCCCTAAAAACCTCAAAGCCTAACACTTCTCTTTTGAGCTCTTGTTTCAGAGCTACACCTCTCTCTTTTAGCTCCACGGGATCATGAAAAAGCATGGGGGTTTGTTTGTTAATTACCTCTTCTGCCTTATAACCTAAAATCTCTTCAGCTTTTTCGTTAAAGCTAGTAATCAAGCCATTGTTGTCTGTTGTGATTAGGGCGTGCGGGCTATTTTCTAGGAGTATTTTTTTAAATCTATTTTGCTCATCGAGCGTTTTTTGTAACTTTTTTTGATCAGTGATATCTCTAAATGTACACAAAAAATAGGGCTTGTTTTCTATGACGTGGGAGACAACGGTCACTTTAATGTCTAAGATTTTTCCATATTTTGTTTTGTGCTTTGTTTCAAAATCATCGCGCCCATTTTTGATGATGTTTTGTATATGTTGCTGGGTTTCTTCTGGGCTCTCAAGCGCTTCATAGTCTGAAATAGTAAGGTTTTCAAATTCGTCTTTTTCGTATTCTAGCTGAGCGTACGCGGCTTGGTTGAATAGCACAGGGAGCTTTGTGGCAGTGTCTATCAGTACAACCGCGTCAGGAAAAACTTCAAAAAGTTCTTTAAAATGCTTCTCTTCTATAGATTGCACTTTTCACTCCTTGTTTACCGCTACTTGATTTCTGCCACTTTCTTTTGCTTTGTAGAGCAACTCATCTGTGTATTTGTACATCTCATCTACATGTGTTATTGTGCTAGCATGCTTACATGTAAGGCCCATTGAGGCGGTGATATATGGACTTGTGCTACTGTATTCGTGTTTGAGTTTAAGGTTTTCTATGTTGCTTTTTAGCGTGTTGGCAAAACAAAGCGCACTTTCTCTTGTGTCAGCCTCATAAAGTACGCCAAATTCTTCACCACCAAGGCGAAATGCCAAATCATCTGCCCTTTGCAAACTCTTTTTTAAGCAAGCAGCAAACTCCACTAGCACGTCATCCCCTTCTTGGTGCCCATAGTTGTCATTGTAAAGTTTGAAGTGGTCTATGTCGATGAGCAAAAAACAGACCAACGCATCTTTTCGTTTGGCGCTGTTAATGACTTTTGGAAAAGTATCGTTAAAATGCCTTCGGTTAAAGATATTAGTAAGTCCATCGGTGATGCTTATCTCTTCTATCTTTTTTTTGTCGGTAATGTCTTCTCGTATGGCCGTATAGCCGATTTTTTTGCCATCTTTAACATCAGGAACAATATAGGCTTTTACCCAGTAAAACCCGCCCTCTTTGTTGCGATTTTTAATCTCCCCTTCCCAAGGTTTGTCTTGTGTGATGGTGCTCCACAAGGTTTTAAAAAATGACTCTGGCATGTCAGGATGCCTGATGAGGCGATGGTTCTCGCCCATGAGCTCTTCTTTGGTGTAGCCACTGATTTTGCAAAAAGCATCTGAAACATAAATGATTGCGCCATTAGCATCAGTACTTGAGGTAATCACATACTGGTCAATCACCTTTGTGTAGCGGGCAAGCGTTTCGTTTTGCTCTTGCATGGCCTTAGAGAGTGCTTCTAGCTCAATTTGACGAAACCGTAGGTTGATGTGTGCATTGACTCTAGCTCTTACGGTTGAGGGGCTAGAAGGTTTTGTGATGTAGTCCACCGCGCCGAGTTCAAACCCTTTTTCTTCGTCTTCTTTGCTTGTATTTCCTGTGACAAATATCACGGGAATGTCTTTGGTCTCTGGATTACTTTTTAGGAGGACACACACTTCATAGCCATCCATTTGCGGCATTACCACATCAAGAAGAATGAGGTCAACTCCCCCGCTTGAAACTATCTCTAGTGCTTTTTCTCCGCTCTTGGCAAGCTTGATGCGGTATTTATCTTTGAGCATACTTGCCAAAATGGAAAGATTTGCCTGCATATCATCGACGATTAGAACGGTTGGCTGCTGGTTGCTCATTTTGGCCCTCTTTGGCTTATTGCCTGAACTTAAAACGTCTCTGTAAAATTATACCCGCCCTTGGTTAGATTTTTTCTTACCTCTTCTTGGTGGGTTTCACCCTTGGTTTCAAGAGTGATGGTAATGTTCGCATCTCCGTATGAAAGGGTTGTGGACGTGCGGTCGTAGTCGATTTTGATGATGTTGGCATTAGAGGCGCGTAAAATGTCTGTGAGGCGCATCAGTGCACCAGGTTTGTCCACCAATGTCACACAGATAATCATCTTTCTGGCTGATTTTATAAGCCCTTTTTCGATGATGACGGCAAGGGTTTGCACGTCAATATTTCCCCCACTTAAAACCGTTCCGATTTTCATCCCTTTTTCAAAGGGAAATTTGTGGTGCATGATGGCCGCAACACCTGCTGCCCCGCCCCCTTCCACCACAAGCTTTTGGCGCTCTAGTAAAAACAAAATCGCTGTAGCAATCTCTTCATCATCCACCTGTACGATGTCATCCACACACTCTAAAATGTGCGCTAGGTTACTCTCACTCGTATCTCGCACGGCAATGCCATCGGCGATGCTACGCACACTTTTGGAGTGAATGACGCTTTTGGCTTTAAAAGACTCAAACATCGCAGGCGCACCTTTAGCGGTCACACCGATGACTTTAATCTTGGGGTCAAGCTGTTTGATGGCTGAACCCACACCACTAATGAGTCCGCCGCCGCCAATGGGCACCACGACAATGTCAAGGTCATTAACCCCATCAAGCATTTCAAGGGCCACAGTGCCTTGTCCAGCAATGACCGCGTCATCTTCAAAAGGATGGATAAAGGTGATGCCATGCTCTTGGGAATACTGACGCGCATAGGCATACGCTTCGTCGTAATTATCCCCATGCAAGATAACCTCCGCGCCCAAGTCTTTCGTCCCTGTAACTTTGAGCAACGGTGTGGCTTCAGGCATGACGATGATAGCCTTGATGCCAAAGGTTTTGGCACTATAAGCCACTCCTTGGGCGTGGTTGCCTGCACTTGCAGCGATGACACCCTTGGCGCGTTCTTCGTCGCTTAACGAGGCGATTTTGTTGTACGCCCCACGGAGTTTGTATGCGCCCGTAAGTTGGAGATTTTCTTTTTTAAGGTAAATTTCGGCCCCCACCATTTGGCTTAAAAGAGGAGCTTTTGAAAAGGGTGTTTTGTTGACAACGCCGCCAATTCGGCGTTTGGCTTGAATGATATGACTTAAGGGAATCATGGGTGAAAAATCCTTTGGTGTTCGATTTTGGTGCAACGGTCTTGGACGACGGTGAGGCCCATTTGGGAAGCTTTTTGGGCGGCACTGTCATTGGAAATGCCAAGTTGTAACCAAAGGCATTTTACCTCTTTGCGGTCTTTGATTTGCTCCACAAGAGCATCTGCAACTTCTGGTTTTCGGAACATATCGACCATATCGATAGGTATGTCGACTTCTGTGAGGCTTCGGTAGACTTTTTCACCCAAGATAACCTCTTCTTTGGGGTAGATAGGAATGATGCGAAACCCCTCTTTTTGCAAATAGGCCGCCACGCGATGAGAAGGCTTGGAGGTATCAGGTGAGAGCCCTACTATGGCAATGGTTTGAATGGAGGCAAAAAGTTCACGCAAGGTTTGCGTGGTGGGTTCATGGAGTATTGGCACGGTATCTTCCTTTACATGTAAAGCCTAAAAAATGGCGATTTTAGCACAAAACGGCTTTGAGTGACATTACCTAGCCTCTTTT
>NZ_JAFHKK010000015.1 GCF_016937535.1 Sulfurospirillum tamanense
TAAAAAGCTCAAAATCTCTCTCTTCTTTTTTATGCATAAAGAATCTCTTTGGCAATTTTTTGTTTATAGAAGTCTCGAAAACTATCAAAATAGCCCACATCAACTGGTGTTTTAAAAGAATTTTGAAGATATTCTCTTAAATCCTCGCGAAGAAAAAAGTCTTTTTTGGTTGTAACGATAGCCAAATCAATATCACTGTTTTGATGTGCTGTTCCTCTTGCGTAACTACCAAATAGCCCTATTTTAGTGACAGCATATTTTTGGCGCAATTCATCTTTGTGTTCTCGCAAAAAAGTCAAAATCTCTTCTTTTGTCATGGACCACTCTCTTCTTTGGCTTTGATTGATTTTAGCGCACTTTAAATACAGAAAGGCAAGGCCCAAAAGCTTGGGCCTTTTGGATTACTTGACTTCGATGGATTCTTTTAAAGACTCGACGGTTTTTTCGCCGATACCTTTGACGTTGACGAGTTCTTCAACGCTTTTAAAACCACCATTTGCTTCGCGGTAGGTGATGATGGCCGTGGCTTTTTTCTCCCCAATGCCTTTGAGGGTCGCTAACTCTTCCGCGGTTGCGGTGTTGAGATTTACCTTGGCCCAGAGGGCAACTGCCAAAAACAAAAACAACATGATACTTCGTAGCATCATTTCTCCTTTTGGTAAGATAGGGAATAATAACATAAAGTATTATTTTATGTTGCTTAAACGTATTTAAAAATAAAAAAGAGAGAAAGCCTTACTGTTTTTGTTCAGAATGAGGTTGCTTGCTAATAAACCTCATCATGCACGCCAATATCTATGGGGATTATTTCTTTCTCATTGAGAATAAAATCTATGACTATTCTATATTGCATAGTAATAGAAACACTATAATAAACCCCTAATTTTCCTTTTAGTTTGTGCAGTCTTAACGAAGGGTGATAGGGGTCTAATTCAAGTAATTCTATGGTTTTTACATAGCGACTTAGCACGTCGGGGTGTTTTTTGATAAACTTTTTTAGCTTTTTAAAATACTCATCCGTTCGGATGATCTTATAGCGCATCCATCAACTCTTTCACGTGTTCTGAAGCTGTTTGGATTTTGTATCTTCCTTCTTTGACATCTTGCATTGCCTTCATATGCGCAATGTCTAACTCGTGCTCCCTAAAGGCCTTGTACCTTTCTATATCAAGAATCACGTATTTGTTTTTTCCGCGAACATTGACAATAAGTTCGTCGGTCTTTTGAAACATTTTTTCAAACATGGACACGCCGTTCACTTTGACTTCATTTGCTGTGATTATCATAATAGTACCTCCAATAGTACTTTTAATGGTATTTTACTCCAAAGAGGTTTAAAAGAACCAAAATAAAGTAGCGTAGTTGTTACCTTTGACCAACGAAGTAGCCGCTAAAAGCGCTTAGACATAGAAAAATATAGACGGGTTTGCTACTTTCTGCCAACGCCTACACAGCGATAAAGCTAGGATTATAGAGCGAGGGCTTGTTATAGATTAGGGGCGTAACGCCTTGGCGCAAGTAGTAGTGCGAGGGGGTGAGTTCGGGGTTGTACATGTAAATCTCGCCACCCGCTTCTTTTAAGATGGCATGACCTGCAGCGGTGTCCCATTCCATAGTGGGAGCGACGCGCGGGTAGAGGTGTGCTTTTCCTTCGGCAATGAGGCACAATTTGAGCGAACTTCCCCGTTGTTGGACTTCCACTTCTGTAACTTCTGCTTTCAAAGCAGCGATGAAACGCTTGGTCTTGGAAGAAAGGTGCGATTTACTCGCCACCACGATGCAATGGCGCGTGTCAAAAGGCGTTACATGTAAGGCTTCGCGCCCTTGTACGGTCTCTTTAAACGCGCCTTTTCCCTCTTGCGCCCCATAAAGCACATCCCAAACAGGCGCTTGCACCACCCCAAGCACGGGCACACCGTGACGAATGAGGGCGATGTTTACCGTAAAATCGCCCGTTTTTTTAATGAACTCTTTTGTCCCGTCGATGGGGTCCACACACCAGTACTCTTCCCATCCCTGCCGCTCCTCATAAGGCGCGGCTTTGGTCTCTTCGGAGAGGATGGGGATGTCTGGATATGCCGCGTTCAACGCATCACAAATGAGGGCATTGGCCAATAAGTCTGCTTCAGTGAGGGGCGAATTGTCCGCTTTATACGTAACCGCAACCTTGCGCCCGTACACCTTCAGCACCTCAGCACCTGCTACCTTGGCAATGCCCACAACTGTTTCTAGCATGAAGGACTGCATCTCTTAAGTGCCTCTTCTAGGGCTTTTTGATAGGTGCGCATCAATGCGTGGGTCTTTGCCTCAAAACGCGCCACAAGCACGGGCGTAGTATTGGACGCGCGCACGAGCCCCCAGCCTTCTTCAAACACCACCCGCACGCCATCCACGGTGATGATTTCTTTGATGGCAGGAAAATCACTCGGCGGGGTTTCCAAAAAGGTTTTGAGCTTCACGATGGTTTCAAACTTGGTTTCTTCGGTCGTGGGGATTTTAAGCTCTTCGGTGGTAAACATTGTGGGAAGTTTGGCCAGTTCCGCGTCCAAATCTAGGCCTTTGTAAAGCAACTCTAATGTACGTAGCATCGCGTAAATCGCATCGTCGTACCCAAAATAGCGGTCAGCAAAAAAGATATGTCCGCTCACTTCTGCGGCAATGTCGATGCCAAGCTCTTTCATTTTGACTTTGATGTTGCTGTGGCCTGTTTTGTACATGTACGCCGTGCCAATCTTGGCTACTTCGTCATACATCACTTGAGAGCATTTCACCTCGCCCAAGATTTTGGGATTTTTAAGAAGCTTGGCGTACAAAAGTGCCAACTGGTCGCCCTTGAAGTTGTTGGTTTGAGTGAGCACCGCCAAACGGTCGGCATCTCCATCAAAAGCAAAAGCGATGTCGCCATTTTGCGTTTTCAACAAGGCTTTTACATCGTGCAGGTTTTCTTCTTCGCTGGGGTCAGGGTGGTGATTAGGAAAGGTGCCATCGGGCTGGGCGTAAAGAATGGTGGTGTTTAGCTCCAACGCTTCGCACAGTTTTGGCACCACCACGCCCGCGGCTCCGTTGCCACAATCAATAGCAATGCGCGTTTTCATGCCTCTTAAGTGGGCAAACGCTTTGACTAAAAAATCCGTGTATAACGCAAGGGTATCTACGGCTTTACATGTAAGGTTATCAGGAATGTGTTGTGAAAACGCCATCACTTCTTGCCCAAGGGCAGTGATATCTGCGCCAAAAAACGGGGCTTGGTTTAGGGTGATTTTGAGGCCGTTGTATTCGGGGGGATTGTGTGAGCCTGTCACCATCACCGTCGCATCTGCTTTGTGCTCATGGTCAAAAAAACCGCCAAAATAGTTACACGGCGTGGGTACAAGCCCCATGTTTAACACCTCAAGCCTTGCGTGGTTGAGGCCACTGGTAAGCCACCCTGCAATGGTAGGAGAATGCAGCCTTGCATCGTACCCTATGGCTACGGTGTTGCCAACCTTAGCAATGCGTTTGCCCAACAAAAAACCGATGGTTTTAATGCTGTGTTCGTTTAAATCTTTTTCGTAAATGCCACGAATGTCGTATTCTCTAAAAATGTGTTGCATGGGTTTCCTCAACGGTTAAGTTTATAAATCTTTGCCCACGGCGTGAGCGAAACAGGTGTAAAAAATCTTTGGTCTGGGTTTTCTAACACAAAAAGTTGCACAAAAGTAGAAGCGAACATGGGCTCATCCACCAGTAAAAACGTCTGGTACGGCTCCATGAAAATGAGCGTGAGCGCACCATCTGGGTGTAGATTTTGAGCCTCATAAGCCAACGCGCCCGCTTCGTAACGGGTTTGTATGAAACGCTTTAAAGGCACTTGCTGATCTCCAAGGTGCATGATGCCGCGCACTTTATCAAGCTTAACGCCTCCACCAAGGTGCAGCGCCTCTTTGGTATCTTGAAAACGCGATGTCATAAAAAACAAAGGCGGGCGCTTGGAAGTACCGCTCATCACATCTAGGGCGCTAAATTGGGCAACAGTTTGCATAATGGGCATCATACGATAGGGCAAGTACATGTAAACCTCATGGTTTTTAGGCGGCAGTGCCACATGGGGCAAATCGTCCAAAAACGCATTAGCGTCTTCGTAGCCGTACTCGCTCATCATCCACGCGAGGTTTGAACGGGGCAAAAGCACACGGTCGTCTTTGGGCTTGGTGCGGTTGTCTTGGCCGATGTCGTAACGCATTTGGGTATATTCGACCTCCAGGCGCGCCATAGCTGCGGCACTTGTTTGGTCAGCGTGCAACATAAAACTCACAGGAAAATTCACCGCCCCAGAGTGCTTCCCCCCATCAATTAAAGTGCGCATTTTGCCATAGTAACGGAGTGGGTATCCATAATCCCACCATGAAACCACGTAAGCTTCCTCGCCCACACTCTCCCCAAGGGTTTCAAGTTGCGCCACTTCGTTCGCGTTCATGACTGTAGGTACACGGTAATTAATAACATGTGTAATGTTAGGGTATAGCGCCCCAAGTGTTGCCACGACTACCAACGCCCCGCCCATCAACACCACGTTACGCTCTTTGGCAAAGCGCGTCGCAAACCACTCTTTGCACCACACAATCCCATACCCAAGGCCCAAAGCAGCGATAGGAACGGCGTAAATTGTAAAGCGAAGCCCGCCCACATAGGCCAAAAATCCAAGACCAAGCAGGGGAAGACCAAGGAGCATCACGGGATGTTTGCGCACCAAAAGCAGGTACCCAAGAAGCGACACGACAAAGGTCGCTACATGCCCGCTAATGCGCACTGCAAAGGTTTCAAAGGGAATATGCCCTGCCTCGCGCACCGTTTGCATGACACTAAAAAAATGCAAAATGATTTCATCTTCATAACTTGCAGTGCTAGCGCGAAACACATACCCTTGCAGTTGCTTCCAAACAGGACCAAGCCCGCCCGTGGCAAAAAACAGCACAAGTGCCACGCCAAGTAGGGTCACAGAGTGCCGTTTTAAGGTTTCAACACGTTGGAGTCCAAAAAGCACAAATACGCCAACCAAGCGAACCACATCAGGCAAACCCATCATGGCAACAAGCATCATCGCAAGGAGTTGGTAGTTGTAAGTGTTTTTACGCTCATATACAAGCACATACAGCAAAACCAATCCAAAAAAAGCAAATTCAAGAGAGTAGCTTTGCGGGTACCACCACCGGTAGGCCACCATTTCAAGGCCTGTGATGAGCAGATATTTGGCTTCCTTAGTTTGCAGGGCAAGGGCTAGCGACCACACCAAGAGCATAGGAAATACGATGTTAAGCATGTCTGTGTCGTAATAACCCGACATCGTCCGGTTATAATAACTCACCCCAATACTTGCCACCAATGCCCCAATAAACGCAGCGCCTCGTTCATTTAGATGGTTTCCCAACAGCAAGATGGGCACCACCACCAAAGAACCAAGCACGGCGGGCATATAGAAAATAATAGTTTCAAAGGAAAAAGGTAGCACAAAAGCAAAAAGAGCCGTAAGTTGGGCGAGCGCGGTGCGAGTAGGCGAAAAAATACCCGCCTCGCCGCGCAACAAATCCCGCGCGCCCTCGGCAAAATAGTACCCATCATTAGTATTAATCATAAACACACCATTGTGGTACACGCTTTCTATGCCATCAAATTGGTACACCCAAATGAGGCGCACGGCGAAACTAAAGGCAAACGCAAGGGCAATGAGCACCCACAGCGGAAGCGTGTTTAAACGGCTCATAGCGCGCCTATTTGGTGGTATTCAAACCCGTATTTTTGCATTTTGCTTTTAGTGAATTGGTTGCGTCCGTCAAAGAAAATGGGGTTTTTGAGGCGTTGTTTCATCTCCACAAAATCAGGACTTCGGAACTCTTGCCATTCGGTCACGAGTACCAATGCGTCCACACCATCAAGGGCGTCGTATTTGCTCTTGACATAGTGTACATGTAAGGCCTCTTTAAGGTAGTGTTTTTGGGCTTCTTCCATGGCTTTGGGGTCATACGCTACCACTTTTGCGCCACGCTCGCCCAGCAAATGAATGAGCGTTAGGGAAGCGGCTTCACGCATGTCGTCGGTTTCAGGCTTAAAGGCAAGTCCCCACAGTGCAAAAGTAAAACCGTGCAAATCTTCCCCAAAACGGGCAACGATTTTTTGCACCAAAAGGGTTTTTTGGTCTGCGTTTACCGCTTCAACGGACTCCAAAATGCGCGGCGTGTAGCCGTAATCTTTGGCGGTTTTTACCAGCGCTTGCACGTCTTTGGGAAAACAGCTCCCGCCGTACCCGCACCCTGGATAGATAAAACTGTACCCGATGCGACTGTCTGAACCGATGCCATTGCGCACTTGGTTCACGTCCGCTCCCACGCGCTCACAAATGTTGGCTATTTCGTTCATGAAGCTGATTTTTGTGGCTAGCATGGCGTTGGCGGCGTATTTGGTCATCTCGGCACTTTTGATGTCCATGGCAATAAACCTGTCGTGGTGCAACATAAAAGGGGTGTAGAGTTCTTTAAGCACTTCCAGGGCTTCAGGCGCGTCTGTGCCCACCACCACGCGGTCGGGCTTCATGAAGTCTTTAATAGCAGCACCCTCTTTTAAAAATTCGGGATTAGAGGCCACATAAAAAGGCACAGCAAGGCCGCGTTTTTCAAGGGCTTTGGCGATGCTTTGGCGCACTTTGTCGGCTGTTCCCACCGGCACCGTGGACTTGGTCACGACCACCAAAGGGTGCTCCATGTGTTCGCCAATGCCCTGAGCAACAGCCAACACGTAGCGCAAATCCGCGCTCCCGTCTTCGCCCATGGGCGTGCCCACAGCGATGAAAACCGCCTGTGCGCCCTGCAAGGATTCAGGCAAGCGGGTTGAAAACACCAAAGAACCTTTTTGGGCATTTTGTTTTACCATCTCTTCAAGACCTGGTTCATAGATAGGGATAATGCCTTCTTGAAGCTTGGCGATTTTAGCCTCGTCCACATCCACGCACGTCACAGCGTTGCCCATTTGAGCAAAACACGTTCCTGTTACCAATCCCACATACCCTGTTCCGATGACACTAATTTTCATGCAGTTTTTTCTCCCATGCTAATGCTGTTTTGCAAATGTGTTCCAAGTCGTCGCATTGGGGTTCCCACCCCATGCGCGTTTTGATTTTTGTGCTGCTAGCTACCAGTATAGCAGGGTCGCCCTCGCGTCTTGGAGCCATTTCAACCTTAAAATCCACCCCACTCACGCGCTGCATAGTTTTAATCACTTCGCGCACACTAAAGCCGTGCCCGTATCCCACGTTAAAGGTATCGCTTGGGTGCGTTTTAAGGTATTCAAGGGCCTTTAAATGGGCATCTGCCAAGTCTTCCACGTGGATATAATCGCGCTCGCACGTGCCGTCTTTCGTGGGGTAGTCCGTTCCAAACACCGCCAACGCATCGCGCGCACCAAGGGCCGTTTGTGCCGCGACTTTAATAAGATGGGTTGCATCAGGAAAAGACTGACCAATGCTTCCGTCTCCCGCTACTCCAGCCACATTAAAATAACGTAAAATCACATGTTTGAATGCAGGATGAGCATTCGAAGCATCCCTCAGTACTGTTTCGCTCATGAGCTTGCTTCTACCATAGGGATTAATGGGCGCAAGCAAAACGGTCTCATCAACAGGGTTTGTCGCGGGCTCCCCGTACACCGCCGCAGTTGAGGAAAAGACAAAGCGTTTGACCCCAAAGTTTACACACAGTTCGATGAGCCCCGTGGTTTTAGCCGTATTGTTTTTATAGTATTTCAGCGGATTTTGCATCGATTCGGAGACTACGATAGACGCGGCAAAATGCAACACGTCCGTTACTTCAAAACGTTCGATGAGCATTTCGAGCATTTCGAGATTGTCAAGGTCAATCTTGGCAAAATGAAAATCCCGAATCTCCAAGAGCGCGTCGATGCACGCTTGGTTTCCAGTGGAGAGATTGTCCACCACGACGATGTTTTCCTCGGTTTTTTCCAAAAGCTGTTTGAGCACATGGGAACCGATGTAACCCGCACCGCCGGTGAGTAAGATGGCCATTAGCGCTCACTCCTTACATGTAAGAACACAGGAAAGCGTGGCAAGCCCGAATTTGTGGTGCCATAGAACTTGTATGTTACTGTAGCGCCAAGAGGGGGTGGTGTGCGACGGTCGGCATTTTTAAGACCTGAGCCAATGCGAAACTGTGTGCCGTTTTTGTCCTTACATGTAAAGGCCCCCAGCAAGCCTTCAAACTTCCCTTTGCCCTCATGGTGTGCCACTACTTCGCACTCGGCGTCTTCGTAGCGCTTGACCTTCAGGGCCAAGGGTGAACGACTGGTTAAATACCCGACATTAGGGTCGCGCACCACCACGCCCTCGCCTCCTTGGTCTTCCACAGTGGCTAAAAAATCTTCCAAAGAGGAGGTATCTTCGCACACATACTGAGGAATCACACGAACAAAAGGCGTGGGAATGCGTTTAAGGTAATCTTCCAAAACACTCAAACGTTGTGCCAATCCACCCTGCCCGTCTGGCACGTCAAACACATGAAAAGCAAGCTTTCTCCACCCCTCGTGGGGTGTAAGTTGCGCCGTGATAGAGGCAATCTCTTCAAACGCCCCGCGCCCACTCCACAGTTCACCATCAAGGGCAAAAGGTGGAAAATCTTCGGTAAACCACGGGGGTGCGGCAAAAAGGTTACCGTTGCGTGAATAGAGCGCCGTCCCATCCCAGTAGGCGCGCACGCCATCGAGTTTTTCGCTCATGAGCCACCCCGAAACGTTATGGTCACGGTAAGTTTCAAGAAGCATGAGGGCGGGTTTTTGCGCCCAAAGGGAAAGGGAGAGAAAAAGCAGTAACGCCCAAATCCTCACAACTTCACTCCAAAAAACTGCGCGTACCACTCCACAAAACGGTCAATGCCTTCTTGGATGGGCGTGGCGGGTTGGTAGTTCAAATCCTCCACCAAATCGCTCACGTCTGCATAGGTGGCAGGCACGTCGCCTGCTTGCAAAGGCAAGAGATTTTTTTGGATAGGCTTGCCAAGTTTTCGCTCAATGGCTTCGATAAAATCCATCAATTTCACGGGCGCATTGTTGCCGATGTTGTAGATTTTATAGGGAGCAAAAGAGCGTGAGGGGTCTTGGTGGTTCCATGTGGGATTAGGCGAAGGTGGGTTGTCGATGACCCGCACTACGCCCTCTACGATGTCATCCACGTAAGTAAAATCCCGTTGCATATTGCCGTGGTTAAACACGTCGATGGGTTTGCCCTCAAGTGCCGCTTTGACAAACAAAAACAACGCCATGTCGGGTCGTCCCCACGGTCCATACACCGTGAAAAACCGAAGCCCCGTGGTAGCGATGCCAAAAAGATGGCTGTAGGTGTGCGCCATGAGTTCGTTGGATTTTTTGCTCGCCGCGTAAAGACTGATGGGGTGGTCGACGTTGTCTTTGGTGGAAAAAGGAAGGCTTTCATTGAGTCCGTACACCGAACTGCTCGACGCGTAGGAGAGGTTGTTCACGCCGTGATGGCGGCAACACTCTAAGATGTTTAAAAACCCGATGATATTACTGGTCATGTACGCGTCTGGGTTGGTGAGTGAGTAACGCACACCTGCTTGGGCGGCAAGGTTGCACACGGCATCAAACTTTTCGGTGGCAAAAAGGGTTTGCAAGGTTTCTTTGTCTTCGAGGTTTGCTTGAATGAAACGGTAGTTGGCGTGTTTGGTGCTTTGGGTGAGGGTGTTTGGTGCGATGGCCTCCCCCGCAATGCCCGCTTCGCGCAACCTGCCGTACTTAACCCGCACGTCGTAGTAGTCGTTGATAGAATCAAGCCCGACCACCTCATCGCCTCTGGAGAGAAGACGGTTTGCAAGGTGAAAGCCGATGAAGCCCGCGGTGCCTGTGACTAAAATGCGCATGTTTTTCCTTTAATGTGTTGCTACTTTTTCAAGCGCTTTGGTGATGGCTTCTTGAAACACGGGGGTGTACGCTTTGTCTTTGGCAAGTTTTGCGCCCATTGCTTCAAGAGAGAGGGCATAATCTTCACATGTAAGGTTGCCTTTGAGCAGTTCGTACTTTAAATAGAGCCAGTAAGTGTTAAGCACGTCGCTTTCACAGTAGGTTTTGATTTTTTCCAATTCCCCTGCAAAATAGAGCGCCATCACTTGGTCGCCGCTCACGTCGTACTTGCCTGGCATCCCCGCCATGGCGCACAAATGGTCTAGTTTTAGCCCTCGCGCGGCCCCAAAGTCGCTGATGTGGTCCATCAAATCCACGTGAAAACGGTCGCTAAAGCGCGCGCGGTAATGTTCCCATTTGTTTTTCCCAAGCTCTTTGTTGTCCATCTCAAAATACGCAGGACACGAGAGGTTGTGCGCCAAGGCGCGCACCATTAACATAGGCATGTCAAAACTACGCCCGTTAAAGCTCACCAGTTTTGGGTTATGACGGTCGATAAACTGCAAAAACGCCTTAAGCAGCGCTTCTTCCGTGTCGCCTTCCATGCTATTTACACGCAAAAAGACGCCAAAATCATCGGCAATCACCGCCGAAATCGCCACGACTTTGTGAAAAGCAATGGGCAAAAACCCGCTGCCCGTTTTGGCTTCTTGCGCTTCCACGGCCGCTTGTGCGACGGCTTCGTCACTTCCTTCAAAGCCATGAACACGTCGCAACAACGCGCTATCAGGGATAGTTTCACAGTCAAATACACAAATCATGCTTCTTCCTTTAATGCCAACGTGCCAAGAATGCCAAGCAACCTAAACGCACTTTTAGAGTCTTGGTCTAGTACCTTTTGCGCTAGCGGGGTGTGCGCCAAGCGCGCTAACGCTCCAAAACTCCCAGCAAGGGCTTTGACACGTTTTGCCATGCCTTTTTTAGTGCGCGCCTCGTACAGGCCTATAAGCTTCGCATAATCAGCCTCAACCCTGTGTTTTGCAAGGGAAAACAAAAACAAAAAAAGGTCGCGAAATTGCAAATCTTCCAAAGGAATGGCTTTATCAAAAGCTTCTTCAAAGTCAAGAGCAAAGACTTTTCCTTCTTTACATGTAAAGTTTTTTATCTGCGCCCCACCGTGAAATTCTCCCTTTACATGTAAAGCACTCAACACCTCAACCACCTTTTCTAAAAGCCCTGGCACATTAGTGACTTCACCGTTACGGATGGCATTAAGGACGCTAGAACCTTGGTCTTCTAGGATAAAAAATGTTTCATTGACAGTTACAACGCTAGGGACATTGACACCTTTTTGCTCTAACCGCACAAGCTTACTTGATTCGTGCATAAGGGCTTGTTGAGGACTTTGCACGAGAGAAGGCACCAATAAAGGGTGTTTTAGCACCGCGTATGCGACACGGTGAATGCTTCGTGCGCCCGTTTTGCGCGCCCGTTTTACCCAATACTTCACCCCTTCGACGTCCATACTCACAACATCAAACGTCTGGTGTCGAGCCAGTGCGGCACTGGCTTCTTGCTCAATCCGCGTCATGAGCCAACGTTCCCGCAAGACGGCGGTATGCGTCGCAGTGCTCTAGCAAATAGGCCTCATTGCCCATATCCACAATCTTTCCACGGCGTAACACAGCAATTTTATCGGCTTGTTTGATCGTGCTAAGGCGATGAGCAATGATGATGGTGATACGGTTTTTACTCACCGCTTCGATAGCCTCGGTGATTTTTTGTTCACTTTTGGAATCAAGCGCGCTCGTAGCCTCATCAAAAATCAAAATCTGCGGGTCTACGTACAATGCCCTTGCAATGGCGATGCGCTGACGTTGACCGCCAGAAAGGTTGGTGCCATGTTCATCAAGCACCACCTCCACACCGCCCATTTCCTCCACAAAATCTAGCGCATTGGCTTGGTGCAAGCACGTCTTCACGCGCTCCAAGTCGATTTCTTTACCGTAGGCCACATTGGCCGCGATGGTGTCGTTGAAAATATACACCCGTTGTGTAACAATAGAAACACCGTTTCGCAACTGTTCCAATCCCACCTCACATAGGCGTGTCTCGTCTAGGTAAATCCCTCCCGTATCGGGGTCAAAAAAGCGCACAATAAGATTCACAATAGAGCTTTTCCCTCCGCCACTGTCTCCCACAAGGGCCAGTTTTTCCCCTTTTTTCACCTCAAAACTCACCCCATCAAGGGCTGTTTTGTCCCCATAACGTAGCACCACATCTTCAAAACGTAAGGCTTGCACACGGGGCATAGGGAGATTTTTTTCAGAAATAATACTGGGCTTTTGGTCAAAAATGTGCAAAATCCGCTCACTGGCCGCAATGGCATCTTGGATAGCGTTGTACAAATCCGAAATACGCCGAATAGGGGTGTAGAGCATAAAAAGAGCCGTTAAAAATGAAAAAAAGCTCCCTACCGTCATCTGCCCTTCGATAACTTCACGACCGCCTATCATGATGACGGTTGCTACCCCAATAGCACCCGCCACTTCCATCAACGGGCCTGAAAGCTCGGAAGTTTTGACCGACTTCATGTTGAGTTTAAAAAACTGCATGTTTTCTTTGGCAAAAATACCATGTTCGTGCTTTTCAGCCGCGTGGGCTTTGATGATTTCGATGTTGGTAAAAATCTCTGAAAGTTTAGAGGTAATGTCGGACGTTTTTTCTTGAGAATGATGAGAGAGTCTTTTTAGTTTTTTAGCAATAAGGCGTAGCGGAATGATGATGAGAGGAATGATGATGAGCGCAAAAAAGGAGAGTTTAGGACTTTGGTAAATCACTACCCCCAAAAGCCCACAAGCGGTCAACCCCTGTCGTCCCATCTCAGGAATGAGCGTAGAGACGATACTACGGATGCGCTCCACGTCGTTGACATTGCGGCTAATAAGTTCCCCTGAGCGCAAGCGGTGAAAAAAGACAATGTCTAGGTGTAGCATGGTTTCAAGGAGTTTATTGCGCACTTTACGGATGATGTCCTGTCCAATGAGTGCCGAATAATAGACTTGAATATACTTCCCGCCGCCTTTTAAGAGGTATACCCCGATGATGGCGTAAGGCAGCAAATAGAGCAAATCGATGTCTTTTTTAACAAAAATCTCATCCAGTACAGGCTTAACAAGATAGGCGGAGGAGGAGGCGCCGATGGCGGAGAGCACCATGCCCAAAATGGCCAATAAAAAATAGGGAATATACCCTTTAAAATAGGGAATAACGAGGCGACGAAGCACCATCCGAATGTCTTTCACACCCATCCTTTGAACTGTTTTTGAACTGTTTAGGGCATTGTACTTTGTCGTTGCTGTGCAGTTAATAAAAATAACCTAAAACAGGACACGTAAATTGGCACATCAATACTTTTACGTTCCTTAAAGTCCCCCGTGCTATAATTTTCCCTCATTTTAGCGCCACTTAACACCAAAGGACTTTTCGTGCCCACTACCACGCAAACATTTGAAAACAAAACCATCCTCATCACTGGAGGCGCTGGGTTTATCGGCAGCAACCTCGCTTTTTATTTTCAAGAACACCATCCCAAAGCCACCGTCATCGTCCTTGACACGTTTCGCAATGAAGAGCGTTTTAGCAACGGCAACCTCAAAAGCTTTGGCCATTTTAAAAATCTCCTTGGCTTCAAAGGCAAAATCCTCCAAGGAGACATCACCAAAGACTTAGGCATTTTAGAGTCCCTAGACATCGACTTCATCTTCCACCAAGCCGCCATCTCCGACACCACCGTGATGGACCAAGGCATCATGATGCAAACCAACGTCAACGCCTTTGAAGACTTGCTTGGCCTTGCCTTGCGTAAAAACGCTGTGATGGTCTACGCCTCCTCGGCCGCCACCTACGGCAATGCCCCAAGCCCTCAAAGAGTAGGCCATGAAGCCCCTGAAAATGTCTATGGTTTTAGTAAGCTTGCCATGGACAACCTCGCCCGCCTTTGGGCTGCTAAAACCGACCTAACCATCGTCGGGTTGCGCTATTTTAACGTCTATGGCCCACGGGAATTTTATAAGCAAAAAACCGCTTCCATGGTGGTGCAACTGGGCCATCAAATCCTTGGCGGGCGTGCGCCCCGCCTTTTTTATGGTTCGGACGCTATCGTGCGGGATTTTATCTACATCGAAGATGTCATCCAAGCCAACATTCTTGCCGCTACAAAGGGTAAAAGCGGGGTGTACAATGTGGGCACAGGCAAACCCCGAAGTTTCCAAGACATCGCCGATATTTTGCAACAAGAACTGGGCACGAATCTAGGCACAGACTACTTTCAAAACCCCTACAGCGCCTATCAAACCCACACCGAAGCGGACATTTCCCTTACATGTAAAGACTTGGGCTACGCACCTCGTTTCACCCTAGAACAAGGCATTCGCGCCTACGTTCCCGAAATCAAACGGTTGTTTGAAAGCGAGGTCAAGGGTGCATAGACTCCACGGACGCACCCCAACTCTTTTGGTGGTGGGGGATTTGATGTTGGATCATTACCTGTGGGGTGCGTGCGAACGCATCTCTCCCGAAGCGCCCGTGCAAGTGGTGGACATCAAAAACGAAACCACCGTCCTTGGTGGGGCGGGCAATGTGCTTTCCAATCTTGCTAGTCTTGGGGCCAAAGTGCATGTGGCTAGCGTCATTGGCAACGACGAAAACGGCAACGCATTAGTGGAAAAACTGCACACTCTTGGCATCAGTCACCAAAGCCTTGTGCGTCAAGAGGGGCGCAAAACCAGTAAAAAAAGCCGCGTCATGGCAAGCCACCAACAAGTCGTGCGCTTTGATGCAGAGTCCAAAGAGCCCATCACTGCCCAAAGCGAAGCCGCTCTTTTGACTCACGTGCAAGGGCTTTTGGACGCGGCAGATGCGGTGTTACTTTCTGATTACGGCAAAGGCGTGTTGACCCCCTCATTCACCCAACGCCTCATCGCTCTCTCAAATGCTCGGGGCATCCCTTGCCTTGTAGACCCCAAAGGCAAAGACTACAGCAAATACCGCGGTGCCACGCTCATCACCCCCAACCGCGCCGAAGCAGCCCTAGCTACCAACATCAGCATCACCGATGACGCGTCGCTTTTGGATGCTGGCATGAAGCTCAAAAACAACCTTGACTTAACCTACGCCATCATCACCCTCTCCGAAGATGGGATGGCTATCTTTGACCAAAACGTGGAAAAAATCCCCACCGTTGCGCGCGAAGTGTATGATGTTACAGGCGCGGGAGACACCGTGCTTGCCAGTCTTGGCTTTGCCCTGGCGTGCGGCATGAACATCACAGAAGCCGCTTTGTTTGCTACTTCTGCCGCAGCCGTGGTGGTGGGGAAACTGGGCAGTGCAACAGCCACTCTTGAAGAAATTATCCAGTATGAACGCTCCCTTGCCACCCCATCGCTCCATGAAAAAATCCTCACCGCGCAGGCGCTTAAACCGCTCCTTAGTGCCTACAAAGAGGGGACAGTTATTTTCACCAATGGCTGTTTTGACATCCTTCATGCAGGACACGTGCGCTACTTAGAAAAAGCCAAAAGCTTTGGAAACGTGCTAGTGGTGGGGCTAAACTCCGATGCGTCGGTGAAACGCCTCAAAGGTGAAAAACGCCCCATCAACCCCCAAGAGGACCGCGCCTTTGTGCTCTCAGGACTAAATTCAGTGGATTATGTGGTCGTGTTTGACGAAGAGACACCCTACCGCCTCATCCAAGAACTTTCGCCTGATATTTTAGTCAAAGGGGCAGATTATGAGGGCAAAGAGGTCGTGGGAAGCGACCTTGTCAAAGACGTGCGCCTTGTGGAGTTTTTAGAAGGGCGCAGTACAACGCAGATACTTAAAAAGGCACAACAATGAAAACAATGATTGCACGGGAAATGGCCGCCCACCAAGCGACGCTAGAAGCCACCATGCACAGCATGCAAGACGCCATCGAAGCCGCGGCTATCATGATGGTAGAAGCCTTAGAACAAGGGCACAAAGTCCTCTTTTTTGGCAACGGCGGGAGTGCGGCAGACGCGCAGCACTGGGCGGCGGAACTGAGTGGTCGCTACAAAGTAGAGCGCGGTGGGCTTGCAGGCATTGCCCTCACCACCGACACGTCCGCCCTCACTGCCATTGGCAACGACTACGGGTTTGAGTTTATCTTTTCACGCCAAGTCGAAGCCCTTGGACGCAAAGGAGACGTACTGGTGGGCATTTCCACGAGCGGCAACAGCCCCAACGTCTTGCGCGCCTTTGAAAAAGGCAAAAGTCTTGGGTGCAAAAGCATCGGTTTTAGTGGCAGAGGCGGCGGAGTGATGGCACCTTTGTGTGACGTGAACCTCATCGTTCCCTCCAACGACACGCCCCGCATCCAAGAGATGCACGGACTCATCGGACACATCTTGTGCCAAGCGGTCGATGACGCCTACGCGCCCAAAGGCTAACATGCGCACCTGCCGTTTTGAACTCTCGCCCGCTTACGCGCATTTGGAAGAGTTTTGCAAAAACATTGCACAAGAATTTGCCCAAAGCAACGCCACCATTCACCGCGCGCGCAACGAGCTAAAAACCTTACATGTAAAGGGTGAAGCACTGGTGGTGAAGTCTTTTAAAGTGCCCAATCTTTTTAACCGTATTGTGTACACATTTTTTCGAAAAAGCAAAGCCGAAAAATCTTTTAAGAATGCGCAAAAGCTTTTGGATTTAGGAATTTGTACCCCAGAACCTATCGCTTATATTGAGTTTTTCAAAAATGGCTTGTTACATACGAGCTATTTCATTGCCAAAGAATGGCCCTATGATTTCACTATCAGGGAACCTTTGTTGGAGGAAAATTTTCCAGATAAAGAGATTGTCTTAAATACTTTCGCACACTTTGTCCACACCTTGCACCATCAGCACATCACCCACAAAGACCTCTCCCCTGGCAATGTGCTCATTCGACGAGAAAATCTACAGATGTGTGTCGTAGATATCAACCGCATGGGCTTTTCTTCTTTAAACATGAAGCAAAAGTTAGTAAATTTCTCAAAACTGTGGGCAAAAGACGAGGATCTTGAAAAAATCATAACCGCCTATGCTGATAAAGAAAAAATCGATGTGCAAGAAGCTAATACAATAGCATTGCATTACTCTCAATCGCTAAAAAGAAAGAAGGGGTTAAAAAGAAAAATGAAAGCACTCTTCACAAAGCGTCCGTAAATGATAAAACATATTTCTGTCGTTATTATCGTAAAAAATGGTGCCCAAACACTCTCAAAGACTTTAGACAGCATAAGAGCGTTTGAAGACGTTATTGTTTATGACAACGGCTCCACAGACGCCTCCTTATCCATCGCCTCTTCGTATGCTAATGTTACTTTACACCAAGGAGATTTTTTTGGCTTTGGCGAAACAAAAAATCTAGCAGCAAGCCTTGCAAAAAACGACTGGATTTTTTCATTAGACTGCGACGAAGTGGTGAGTGCAGAACTTTTAAAGAACCTCCAAAAAACCATTTTTAATAATACTTTTGTATATGAAGTTTTTAGAAATAATTATTACAATAACAAACGCATTATGTATTGTGGGTGGGGGAAAGAATCTATTCCAAGAATTTACAACAGAATATTTACTTCCTTTACCGATAGCATGGTGCATGAAAAAATTCTCACAAAAGACTTAAGTCTTATGCCTATTTATGGTGAGCTAATGCATCATCCTTATGCTTCCTTAAGTGATTTTATCATCAAAGCTGACCGCTACTCTTCTTTGTATGCCACTAATAATGTGGGTAAGAAAAAATCCAGTCCCTCCAAGGCCTTTTTTAACGGACTCTACTCTTTTATGCGCACTTATGTTTTAAAACGAGGCTTTTTAGACGGTTGGGTGGGACTAGTTATCGCATTTTCGCACATGGTGACTAACTTTTTTAAATACATGAAACTCTACGAAGCCAACAAAGAAGCAGGGTATCAGTGAAGCTTCTCATCACCAGACACGATAAAATCGGTGATTTTATCACTGCGCTTCCCTTGGTAAAGGCCATCAAAACCCAATACCCCACCACGCACATCACCTTGCTTGTGGCTCCTGTCAATGCCCAGTTTGCAAAAACCCTCCCGTGGGTAGACCATGTCATCGTGTATGAAAAAAAAGGGTTTTGGTCCCTCGTGCGCACTTTGCGCCGTGAAAAATTTGACGCGTCTATTAGCTGTTTTATTACCACGCGGCTTGGAGGGTTGCTCTGGCTTAGCAATATTGGGGTGCGGGTTGCCCCTGCTACGAAATTTGCGCAAGTTTTTTTCAACCGTCGCATCACCCAACGCCGTAGCCTTGTCGCCATGACCGAATGGCAATATAACCTCGAACTTGGCATGGGGCTTTTCCCTGATTTTAACCCTGTTTTTACCCCGCCCTTGCTCACTTATAACACTCCTGTGTCTAGCGAAAAAAAAGTGGTTTTTCACCCAGGAAGCGGAGGTAGTACCGATAGAAACGTGCGGGTTGAAGAGTACGTACATCTTGCGCGCATCGCCAGTCACGTGCCTAACACCCGCGTCTTTTTTACCTTTGGGCCTGATGATGTGGCCCTTAAAACACAGGTGGAAGCGCAGGTAGATTTTCCCGCCACACTGCTACCTGCCTTTGAAAGCTTGGAAGCTTATTGCCGTTTTTTGAGTGACTGTGCCTTGTTTGTTAGCACATCCACAGGCCCCATGCATTTAGCGGGTGCAGTGAACATCCCTACGTTATCTTTTTTTGGTAGTTCCGCTTTTGCCTCTAGCAAACGTTGGGCACCCGTGAACGACCCACAAAAACAACACAATTTCATGTTGAAGCCTGATTACCTCCTTGCCCCCATCGAAACTGCCCTCAAAGAAGCTCTTGCATGAAACCCCCGTTTTCTTGGGATGCTTACTCTGACCAACCCGCCCTTTTAAAAGACAAAGCCTACAAAAATGCTATGCGGCGCGCCCAGTGGAGAGAACATCTTAAAACCCTTGGTACGGCACTTTTTGCCCTCCCTCTTGCGCTGTGCGCCATGCCTTTTTTCAAGCCCAAAAAGCGCTTTGAGTTAGGATTGTGCGTGAACCTTGACAAAGGGCACGAGCAAGTAGCCCTCGTGGAAGAGCTTGGTGTGAAACACCTGTTGTGCCGTTTTCCCCTGTGGGAGATGGAACATCTGGAAGCGTACGCGACGTTTATCAAGAGTTTTGGGAACGATAAAACCGTTGTGGTGTGCGTGCTTCAAGACCGTGAACACATCGAAAACCTCCCTCTTACTGCCTTACATGTAAGGAAAGTTTTTGAAGTGCTTTCCCCTTTGGCGAGGGAATTTCAAATAGGAAACGCTATCAACCGCGCCAAATGGGGCTTTTTTAGCGTGGGCGAATATTTGCGGTTTTTTGAGTGTGTCCAAGCGGTGCGCGACACCCACTTTCCTCACCTCAAACTCCTAGGCCCCTCCGTCATCGACTTTGAGTACCACTACACCGCGCGGGCACTCTTTCATGGGTTTAACACCCGCTTTGACGCCCACACGGCACTCTTATACGTAGACCGTCGGGGCGCGCCCCACAACAAACAGTTGGGTTTTAACACGAAAGCGAAAATCGCCTTTTTGTACGCCCTTGCGAAACTTAGCCCCAAAAGTAGCGATGACCTTTACATCACCGAAGTGAATTGGCCTCTCTCCAACACCGCACCTTACGCCCCAACCAGTGAAAAAGAGTGCGTGGACGAGGCGACCTATGCGCGCTATTTGAAGGCGTACGTCACCACCGCCAAGCAAAGTGGCAAGGTGCGTAAACTCTTTTGGCACCAACTCATCGCGCCAGGCTATGGGCTTGTCGACAACCGCGAAGGACTCCACAAAATGCAAGGATTTGATACCTTTAAAAAACTCCTCCAAGAAAGTGCCCGATGAGACTCTTTATCGAAGTGCCCGTGTGGCTAGGCGATACCATCATGGCAAGCGTGGCGGTGGAAAATGTCATGACCCATTTTAAAGGTGCGGAAGTAGTAGTCTTTGGCTCAAAAGTCGCCACGGAAGTGTACAAAGCCCATCCTAGCGTGAGTTCCGTGGAGGTGGATGAGAGCAAACAAAGTAAAAACCGCTGGCAGTGGCTTTATCAAAAAACTAAGACTTTGGGAGAATTTGACCTTGCTGTCTCGTTTCGCAGGCAATGGAGTACACGTTTTTTGCTCTGGTGCGTTAACGCGCGTCAAAAAGCGCGCTACCGTCGCCTTGACAAAGCAAGCATTCACCAAGTCAAACGCTACAACGATTTTGCCGCCCACGTTTTAGGCGTAGCGTTACCGCTTGGGGATTTGGTCTTGCCCTTTGCACCCCACTCCTTTGCGCGCCCTACCCTAGGGCTCAACCCTGGCGCAACCTACGGGAGCGCCAAGCGGTGGTATCCTGAAGAGTTTGCCAAGGTTGCCATCGCGCTTAGTTCCACCCACGACATCGTCATTTTTGGAGGGCCAAGCGAACAAGACATCGCCTTGGAAATCGAAACCTTACTCCATGAAGCACACGTCACCAACGTGCAAAACTTAGCGGGGAAAACCACTATCGCACAATTGTGCGCCTACATCGGAGGGCTAGCGTGGTTCATCACCAACGACAGCGGCCCTTTACATGTAAGCGCGGCGTACAAGGTTAACACCGTCGCCATCTTTGGTCCCACCATGAACACCGAAACCCACGGGTGGCACAACCCCAATGAGCGTATCGTAAAGCTCGACCTACCCTGCCAACCCTGCATGAAGCGTGTGTGTCCCTTGGGACACCATGCGTGCATGAGAGGGGTAAAGGCTAAGGATGTTTTAGATAAAATCGCACTTTTAGCATAAAGGGATTCTATGTCGTTTTGGATTATTGTTGCAAACCGTTTGGAAAAAATCTTGGGCACCGTGGTAAAAACTCTTGCGTATCCATTCCATACTCTTTTTCCAAAAAAACGCTTTACTATCCCTACACATGCGACACCTTTATGCACCTCTAAACACAAAAGTGCCATTCCTAAAATCATCTGGCAGACCAATTACACCAACCGCGTTAGCCTTCCTGTATATGCCAATTACCTCTTTAATCGCCTCATGGGATACGATTTTGAGTACCGCTATGTGAGCACTGAAGAGCGATTAGTGTTCATTAAACAGCACGCATCAGAACGTTTTATTTCAGCTTTTGAGCAACTCTCTGACGGAGCGGCCCAGGCGGATTTTTGGCGGATTTTTGTGCTTAACCACACGGGTGGCGTGTATATGGACATCGATGCGCATGCGGTATGGCCTTTGTCAAAAATGATTCGGCCTGAAGACAGCGAAGTTATTTTGATGACCAAACACAACTACAGTAATTATTTCATTGCCACTGCGCCCAACAATCCTCATCTGGCAAAAACGTTAGAGATTATTGTGGAAAATATCGAAAAAAAAGATGTAAGGGGTGGCGTTTATGATTTAACTGGTCCAACAGCCCTCAACAAAGCAATTGGAGAAAGTATGGTAAATCATCGCCATAGTAAAATCACTTGCATTCAAGGAAGCTTCACCAACGAACACTTCCAGTATATCGATAAACCAAAAGGGAAGTGGACACATAAAAAGCAAGATGAACTTTTAAAGCAAGGGGGTTTAGAATGAAAGGTATCATCCTAGCAGGCGGCAGTGGCACAAGGCTCTACCCCATCACCAAGGGCGTCAGCAAACAACTTGTCCCTATTTATGACAAACCGATGATTTACTACCCTCTTTCTGTGTTGATGCTTGCAGGTATTAAAGAGGTGCTTATCATCTCCACACCCCATGATTTGCCCCGTTTTGAAGAGCTTTTGGGCGATGGGTCGAGTATTGGGATGGCCTTTTCTTACGTGGCCCAGCCCAACCCTGATGGCCTTGCCCAAGCGTTTATCCTAGGAGAAGCCTTCTTGGGGAGTGATGATGCGTGTTTGGTCTTGGGGGACAATATTTTCTACGGCCATGGCCTCACTCATCTTTTAGCCCAAAGCGTTAAAAACGTTGAGCAAGAAAACAAAGCGACTGTGTTTGGCTACTACGTCAAAGACCCCCAACGGTACGGGGTTGCCGCTTTTGATACCAAGGGAAATGTGGTCTCCATTGAGGAAAAACCCAAAGAACCAAAATCAAATTACGCCGTGGTCGGACTCTATTTTTACCCTAACGATGTTGTTAAAAAAGCCAAAGAAGTACAGCCAAGTGAACGAGGGGAGCTTGAGATTACCACGCTTAATGAAATGTATCTAGGGGAACAACGCCTTAAAGTCGAGCTCATGGGGCGCGGTTACGCGTGGCTAGACACAGGCACCCACGAGAGCCTCCTTGAAGCGAGCCAATTCATCCAAACCATCGAAAACCGGCAAGCCCTAAAGGTGGCGTGTATTGAGGAGATAGCTTACGAAATGGGGTATATCTCCAAGGAACAGCTTTTGGTTCTTGCAGAACCTTTGCGTAAAAACCAATACGGCCAATACCTCCTTGAGCGCGCCAATCATCCACGGGGGGTACGCTAAGATGGAATTTGTACGCACTGCTATCCCTGATGTTGTTTTGATTAAGCCAACCGTGCACGGTGATCACCGCGGGTATTTTGTCGAGACCTTCCGTCAAGACGCCCTTGCGTCTTTTTTGGGATTTTCGGTGGCATTTTGTCAAGACAACGAAAGCAAGTCTAGCAAGGGCGTGTTGCGTGGCCTTCACTACCAACTTCCTCCTTTTGCCCAAACCAAACTGGTCCGTGTTATCCAAGGAAGTGTGCTTGATATTGCCCTAGATATTCGCCAAGGCAGCCCAACCTTTGGGCGTCATGTCAGCGTCTGCCTTAGCGAAGCCAACAAACACCAACTTCTCGTCCCCCGTGGTTTTGCCCATGGCTTCGTCGTTCTAGAGGAAGAGACTGTTTTTGCTTACAAGGTAGATAACTACTACAGTCCCGAAAATGACCGAGGCATTGCTTATAACGACCCAAATCTTGGCATCGACTGGCAACTTCCCCACGAAGCCCTTAAACTCTCCGCCAAAGACACCACCCAGCCCTCCTTCAACGAGGCCAAAGATTTCTTTTCTTACGGGGTAAATTATTATGGCTAACATCTTAGTCACGGGCGCGAACGGCCAAGTGGGTAGCGAAATCAACGCCTTGTACGCCTTTTATCCCAAGCATCGTTTTGTCTTTACATGTAAAGAGGAGTTGGACATCGCTGATGCCAGTGCCCTTACCCTTACATGTAAGGCTCACGCTATCACCCATCTTATCAACTGCGCCGCTTACACGGCCGTGGACAAGGCTGAAACAGACGCACAAAGAGCGCAACATGTTAATCACTTGGGTGTGCGCAATCTTGCCCTTACATGTAAAGCGTTGGACATCGCCCTAGTGCATCTTTCCACCGACTATGTGTTTGATGGCAAGCACTACAAACCTTACACCGAAACCGACACGCCAAACCCCCAAACTATCTATGGGCAGACCAAATTAGCAGGAGAGCAGGCTATCTTAGAGATAAGCCCAAAAAACACCCTCATCATCCGCACCGCTTGGGTCTACTCCTCTTTTGGGAACAACTTTGTCAAAACCATGTTGCGCCTTGGCAAAGAGCGAGAAAGTCTTGGGGTAGTGTATGACCAAGTAGGCTCACCCACGTACGCTAAAGACTTGGCAAACATGATTTTAGACCTCTTGCCACGCATCCAAACTTCCTCGCCTACAATGTACCATTACACCAATGAAGGCGTGGTGAGTTGGTTTGATTTTGCCAAAGAGATTATGCGCATGGCAAAGCTACCTTGCCGTGTCAATCCTATCGAAACAAAAGAGTACCCCACCCCCGCCAAACGGCCTCATTATTCCGTACTAAACACACAAGCCCTCAAGCGTGACTTTGGCATTGAAGTGCCCTACTGGAAAGACAGTTTGGACGCTTGTTTAAACGCATTAGGAGAAAGACGCTCATGAAACACCTTTTACTCACTGGCACCGCTGGCTTCATTGGCTCCAACTTCGTGCCCTACTTCCTAGACGCCCATCCAGACACCAAACTCATCAGTCTCGATGCCCTTACCTATGCTGGCACTCTGGATAACCTCCAAGAAGTTGCCACTCACCCCCGCCATGTGTTTGTGGAAGGCAACATCACTTCACGCTCTTTAGTACAACATCTTTTTGAAACCTACCCCATCGAAGGTGTCATCCACTTTGCCGCTGAGTCTCATGTGGACAACTCCATCAAAAACCCTGGCGTGTTCATCGAAACCAATGTCAATGGCACCTTTACCCTGCTGGATGTGGCCTATAAAAACTGGATGGAAAAACCCTTTACATGTAAAGCGGGATTGGAGCACGCTAGGTTTCACCACATCAGCACCGATGAAGTGTATGGAACCCTAGGTGAAACAGGACTCTTTACTGAAACCACCCCTTATGCGCCAAATTCTCCTTATAGCGCCAGCAAAGCCGCAAGCGATATGATTGTGCGCAGTTACCACCACACCTATGGGCTCAACACGGTCATCACCAATTGTTCCAACAACTATGGCCCCAAACAGCACGATGAAAAGCTCATCCCCACCATTATCCGCAATGCCTTGCAAGGCAGCCCTATCCCCATTTACGGAGATGGTAAAAACGTCAGAGATTGGCTGTATGTGCTCGACCACTGCAAGGGCATTGATTTGGCTTTTCACAAAGGCAAAGCGGGAGAAACCTATAATATTGGCGGAAGAAACGAAAGGACGAACCTGCAAATCGTCCATGCTATCTGTGAGATTCTAGACAACATACACCCAAGCCAAAGAAGCTACAAAGAGCTCATTACTTTCGTAGAAGACCGCGCAGGACATGACAGACGCTATGCCATTGACGCCACTAAAATCGAAACTGAACTTGGCTGGAGAGCCGATGAAGACTTCGAGAGTGGGATTGTGAAGACGGTAGCGTGGTATTTAAAGAGGCTTGCTTGAAAAAACTCAATACAGCCATTATTTGCCTCTCGCCAAACTCTGGAGGCATGGAGATTGATACAATCAAATTAGCCAAAAAGCTTTACCCGCACACATCAATTACTGTTATAGCCAAACAAGACGGGTACATTGCGAACACTTTTCGCGACCACCTCAGCGCGCCACAAGCCACGGTCGAAACAGTCCAGTTTCGCCATTCACTGAGCCTATCAATCATTGTAAATGTTAGAAAAATTATTAAAAAGCACAATATTGTCAATGTAATATTTTTTGGAGCAAGTGAACTAAAATCTTTATATTTTGCTTTTCTCGGACTCGAAATCAACCTTATTGTTAGACATGGAACAACAAAAAGTAACCCAAAAAAAGATTGGTTTCATAGACTCATCTACAGCAAAGTGAATTATCATGTTTCCATCTGTCAACACCTCCAAAACAATGTTAACTTTATTGTTCCTTTTGGAAAAAATGCAAAATCTGTATTGATTTATTTATCAGTGGACATCAAGGCAAAGCAAGTAGATTCTCCTCGTCTGCCAACACTTCTCCATGTGGGAAGAATAGCCCGAGGGAAAGGTCAAGCCGATGCACTACTTGCATGCGATATTCTTTATAAAAATAATATAGATTTTATATTTTATATTATTGGTGGTTTTGAGGATGGCTACAAAAAAGAATTTACCTCTCTTCTAAACTCACTTCCTTATAAAAACAATATTCAGCTTATAGGATTTACAAAAAATATCGATGAATATCTAGAAAAATCCAATATTTTTCTTTTTCCAAGCCACGGAGAAGGCCTTGGTAATGCTTTTCTTGAGGCGCTTAGTGCTGGTTTATCTTGTATTTGTTTCAATAATACCTCTTTTCCAGAACTTCTATCTTTGGGCTTTAATTTTCAAATGGTGGAAAATAAAAACTTGCCCGCCCTCAAAGAAGCGCTCATGAATTTAATTTCAAATAATGTTTTTCACAACAAAAATCAGCATAATCACGAGCTTGCAAAAAAGCTCTTCTCGCCCCAAAGGGAAATTTCTCAATATCTGGAGCTATTACGATGAACATCCTTTCCCGTGCCAAAGAAAATCCTTTTATCGGCTTTGTTTTTCTGTTTATTTTTTTAATGCCTTGGAATATAAACAATGGACAAATGAGTCTTCTTAGTATTATTTTACTCATTTGGTGGATGATTATTGGGCGGAAAAAAGGCTATTTTTCAAAACTTAAAAATATTTTTCACACCACTCCACTTGTACTATTGATATTTTTTCTTCTGTATGCTTACGGCTCCTTGCTCTGGTCCCAGAACATTGCTTTTGGAATTGATTCGACACTCAATTTTTATAAATACTACTGGATTATGGTACCCATACTTTTTACAGCTCTTTCTCGCCAAGATGCCCTCTGGGGAATGTATGTTCTTATTTTTAGCTTTAGTGTTTATGGTGTGCTTTCTCTCATGATTTTCCTTGACATAATTCACATTCCCTCTTCTTCTCCAAGAGACCCCAAAGGACATCTAGCGTACGCAGTAGTAACTGCTTACATGGGGCTGGGTTCGCTTTTAGCAATGGCTGCTTTCTTTTTTGCAACAAGCAAAAAATCCAAGGTTTTTTTCCTCGCCTGTTTTGCGATTTGCACAATTGGTTTATTTATAAACCAAGGACGTGCCAGTCAATTGGCATTTTTGGGTACCATTGTGGTTTTAGCCATTGTTTATAGAAAATACATTTTTACAAACTTAAAAATATCTTTAGCTTTTTTGGGAATTGCAAGTATAGCTTTCCTTCTTTTTTCCCAAACATCACAATTCGATAGATTTGCACAAGGTTTTAAAGAGTTACAACACATAGAAGAAAAACATTTTGCTGGGAGCTGGGGACAGCGGGCATATATGTGGTATGCCTCTGCACACATCATTAAACAAGAGCCACTCTTTGGCGTGGGAGTAGGGGACAACATTGATGCTTTTATAGATTACACCAAAGAGCATCCAAGCGAAGCCACATGGCTACGCTCCTTCCACAATCAACATCTTGACTATTTGACAAAATTTGGGCTAATAGGATATATGGTATTTTTATTAGGCATTTATGCACTCTTGAGAAAATGTTCAAAATCAACTATCTTTGGAAGCCTTGGAATTATATTTTTCTCTTTCGTGTTTATAAATTCACTCGGAGATATTTTGCTTTTAATGAAGCCTTTCAACAACATCTACATGCTTGTCTTTATCCTGATAACCATAGGTTGCATACGCCCCCCTAGTGCTGCTTGACTCCACTCTTGCACTCAAAAAGTCCGTTAGCTTTATTTAAGCGCATTTGCTCAAGAGCCTCAGTGGAATCCACTGAGTTTCGGAATCCTCTGGAATGATAAAGGTGAAAAACATTGGCAACATTTTTAACAGACCTAACCTCACATCCATAGGTCCTAAATCTCCACTCCAAGTCTGTATCATCACCAACGGCTGTTTCTCCATACCCCTCATCATACCCATTAATTGCCATCATGTCTTTCTTAAAGCAAGAATAATTACACCCTAAAAGCCCAGTACTTGCTCTTCGCTTGCTTAAAAACATTCGATATACAAGGCCTGTGGGTGAAAAACAAAACCCATCTTCGCTGTGATTTTCCTTGCAATCAAGCGCTATGAGTGGAAACCTCAAAGCAAAGGTACGTTCAAGTCTTAAGGAAGAAATTTTGCCACTTCTAAGCATTGCTGAATATCTTGGTCCGAGGTTTACTCTTCTTCCGCTTAGCACCACTCCTGCTTCTGCCAAAGCAACATGGTTTTGAATAAAAGTGCTATAAGGAACACAATCGCCATCAATAAAAATCAAGTATTCGCCCTCACTGGCGATAATCCCGTTGTTTAAAGAACGCGTTTTGCGAATACCCAAATCTTCCTGTGTTGTGTGTTTAACCCTAAGTCCCTGAATGCTTTTTATATACTTCTCCATGGCTTCATTTTGCCCATCTTCTGCAACCACCACTTCAAAATTTTTATAGGTCTGCTGTTTTAAAGCCTCAACAATGAGGCTTAACGCTTGCACATCTTTGTATACAGCAACAACAACACTGACTCTCATTTCAATACCCAATTTACAGATTGTAGCGTAGCAATATACTCGCGCACACTTCGCTTAGCACTCCATCCAAGGGCTTCTGTTTTATCAGTAACCACATCAGCGCTCATGCGATTTCCTTGTCTCTGGGGTAGCATTTCTATTGGGCCGCCAAACATTTGAGCGATTTCAAGAACACTATAGCTCTCAGGACTGCCAATACCAAACTCATCCCCATAGCCATGTTCGCCAACCAAGACAAGACCATCAACAATGTCATCAATATGGGTAAAGTTTCTTTTTTGAGCGCCAGGGCTTACCACGGTGAGGCTTTCCCCTTTGCGCATTTTTTCTGCAAAAAGAGCGATTAGAGTAGCATATTTGCCCGTGGCAATTTCTCGCTTTCCATAAACATTATAAAAGTAGACGATGGCATAGGGAATATTAAACCATTTTCCATAATTCTCAACCAATTCTGTGTTGGAAGCCTTTGTCCATGCATAAGGACTCTGACTTCTCCCCAGCCCCCCATCTCCAAATTTTGTACTGCTTCCCGCATAAATCAACTTTGCACCCGTTTTGCGCACAAACTCTAAAATACTAAAAATTCCATCCTTATTGAATCTCCACACCGTTTCTATGTCATCAAAACTTTGCTCTACGCGCGAATACTCTCCCAAATGATAAATCACGTCAGGTGCAAAATCAATAAGTTCAGAAACTTCCGCGGTGCTCCCTTTGATGTATTTCACTCCCTCTATATGGTTTTTCTCGCTACCCGTAAAATAGTTATCTAGAGAATAAACTTCATTTTTTTCATTTTCAACAAGTCTTTCACATAAATTTGAGCCAATAAACCCTGCGCCACCTGTTACAAGAATTCTTCTTTTCATTATTTTCCCATCTCTTTAATTTTTTTAAAAATATACGCCACCCTTTTTGTGTCCGTATGACAAGCAAGAAGCTTTTGATGCCCTTGCTTTGCTATTGATTCGCGCTTTTCCTCATGCTTCAGATAGTACTCTCCCAACTCCAACAAGTCAGATAAGTCATCTTGCGCAAAAACAATCTCTTTTTCATTTTCAAAATTATCAGGAATTACAATCCCTGGTTTTTGGCTTAGCATAAAACTCCCTACCGCAGGAACTTCCCAGTAGCGCATGGTATCCCATCCGCCGCCCCTTAAGTTGAGCACAACTTTACATGCTGCCAATTCTTGCAAATAAAACTCCCCTTTGCGCTTGTACTTACTCATTTTCTGATTTTTATATGTTCCGTTTTCCCTGCAATCAAAAACATTTTCAAGCATTTCCAAAGCCTTAGAGCGCACAGGGTCGGACTCCACTGCCCAAAAAGAGAAATCATACTTTTTCAGGGGTCCGATATCAGGAAGTCTGTCTAAATTAAAACTCATTGGAAGTGGAAACACATTAGCAGCATACTCTCCACCAATCAAGTATTCTCGTTTAAAAATGATATCAAATGGGCGTTTCTGGATTGCCTGTTCGTACAGCTCAGGTCTTCCGTATGTCGTTAAGTCCACGCCCACCTTATTTCCATCGCCACCGTCTATAAATACAACAGGAGTAGAGGCTGGAATTTTGTCCACAACTTCCAAGTACGTTTCAAAGGCTTCCACTTTGCATGCGCCAACAAACACATAGTCAACCGCCTTAAAGTCAACACTTCTAAACAGGGTTTGAAAAAAAGAGTGTTTCATGTAGCCATTGTTTTTTGGGTATTTTTTATAGGGAATGTGAAATTTTTTATTCCATTTATAATCTATGACATTGCTTAAACCAAACTCTTTCACAAGCCCGCTATAGGTTAAATCCTGAACATAATCAAAAGATGGAGTATTGATATAGAGTATTTTCATTTTTCTTTTCCCTGATAGTTTTTTAGCATTCCCCTGACTTCCCTAAACTGCTTCACCGCATCAAAACAAGCTTTTGCGCGCATTTGGCCCCCTTGGGCCAACTTGCTTCGCAGCTCCCCATCTCCCAAGACCATTGCCAGCTTCTTTGCCAAATCTTCCGCGCTCATGGGCTCAAATAACACTCCGCTCACCCCATCTTCGATGATCTCTTGGGGTCCTCCGCTGTTGCTTCCAAGCACACTCACGCCCGCATGCATCGCCTCCACGAGCACCAGCCCAAACGTCTCTTTTTCAGTGGCAAGCACCACACAATCACATGCTTGCATTAGCGCGCCAACTTCATGGCTAAACCCCACAAATACGTCTTTGCAAAAACGCTCTTGGAGTTTTTTCTCATAAGCCTTATCCATCGCCCCGCCGACCACGAGAGTCTTGACCTCCAGCCCTTGTTGGCGCAAGCGCTCTGCCGCCTCAAGTACCACATGCTGCCCTTTGGCTGGCTCAATGCGCCCAAAAATACCTACCACAAAGCCCCCATCAAGACCATAAGCGCGCCGCAACTCCATCGCCGCTTCAGGCGTCAACATCTGCGGCGTCTCTACGCCGATGTACGAAGTAAAAACCTTTGGTCGTACCGACTGGGGCACAAAAGCCTCAATCTGCTCATGCACGCGCTTGGTCACCGCAATCATCCCATCAATATATCGGTACAAAAATCGGTGATACATATCATCTTTAAACCGTGTCATATGCATGTGTCTTGTTTGGATTATCTTTGGTTTTTGGTGAGAGAAAAGCTTTGCAAAAACAGCCACAGAAAGGTCTTTTGTCCAGTGTACATGTAAAACATCTGCTTTACATGTATCAATAATTTTAGCTAATGCAAAAGGATTTTTTCTGCCAATTTTCTCATATTTTAAGTCTTCTTCCTCAAGATATCCTGCTAACTTTGAATCTTTTGCTATAACCATACTTGTTTTAAAGTGCTTGGCACAACGCAATACATACAGCTCCAACCCCCCAAGGTCAGGGGAAAGACACACTTCTAAAATGCGTACATCTTCTTTACATGTACGCATGAGCATGCTCCCCTTTCCAGCGTTTGTGAAACCAAAACCACTCATCGGGCTTAGCACGGATGGCCTCTTCGGTGACACACGCTTGGGCTTGGGTGGCTTCCAAGATGTCTTTTTCCATATCCTCGGTCTTAGCCACTTCAATGGATGGGTAAAAAGTCAGGGTAAAATGCTGATGGTCAACTGTTGTCATAAACACGGGCACGATAAGTCCATTAACGCGCCTTGCAATAATGCTAGCCGCTGGCGTATGGCGCACTTTTTTTCCAAAAAAATCCACCAATACCCCAGTCTTGGAACCCGTACTTTGGTCTACAAGCAATCCCAAGTTTCTCCCTGCTTTGGCTGCTTTTAGCATGGGGCGCATCGCGCCGCGCTTGTCGATGAGTTCGATATCTAGCTGCTCTCTGTTGGAGCGCACGATTTCATTCATTGCGCGGGAGTCTAGCGGACGGCCAACACCACTTAGGGGTCCGTATTTTGCCGCCAACGCTAAAGGCACCAATTCCCAATTTCCATAATGGGCCGTCTGAAACACCAAAATTCTTCCTTGGGCAAGTGCCTCATTTAAAACACCCTCATTAACAAAGGTAACTTTGCTTAAAATCTCTTCTTTAGTACTGTTTTGGTTGCGGATGAAATCTGCCCCGTTGAGTGCAAGATTGCGGTAGCACGCCTTTAAAATCCGCTCTTTTTCAGCCTCGTCCATACTCTCCCCATAAGCCAAATCCAAATTGATACGAATGATACGTCGGTGTTTTTTATTTACCCACCTTACACCATCTGCCAAGACGTGCAACAAGGGTTTTAGTACCTCAAAGGGTACCCAGCGCACCAATGTCCTAAACCCATAAAAAAGTGCTAAATACATCTTATCCATGCAGCAGTTCCTTTGCCCTGGCCACAATGGTCTCAGGCGCAATCGTCTTTATACACATTTCGTGTTTATTTAAGCGTTTTGCATCAATTTTCTTACCGCAGTCTATTGTCACATTAACCGGCGTTGTGTAGGTATTGCGCGCGCTTGGCGTAGGCCCAAACAGGGTGATGCTAGGGCGATTTTGCGCCCAAGCTACGTGCGTAGGCCCGCTATCTGGCCCAATCACTAAAGCACATTGTTCCACCAAAGTCACAAGCTCAGGCAAGGAAAGTTTAGGCAAAACCTGCGCGTGCGTATGCCCCGCAATCCACTGGGCCATCTCTTCTTCTGCCGCAGTTCCCCAACACAACCACACCGAAGCACTCTCTAGCCTTTCGGCAACAAGGGCCATTTTTTCTTTAGGGTAAACCTTGCTGGGCCAGCTTGACCCTAACACAAGTAACACATTGGGGGGCGTTTGCTCAAGCGTTACATGTAAAGGGGATTTTGAGAAAAGGCAAGGGGCTTTGGTGTCAATGGCACGCCTGTCAAAAGGGAGTTTGAGTGCTTCGCAGACCAATTTTACATTGCGCACAATCACATTTTCCTCATAGGCCACCACTGCACGAACGTCATACAATAAACTCGCAGGCCACTCCCGAGTCGAACGCCCCGAAAATCCAGCCACGCATCTACCGCCAAGCGCCCTGCTCACCACGGCGGATTTGATTAATCCTTGCAAATCAATCACCATGTCGTAGTTTTCTCTTTTTAGTGCTCGCAAAACCTGCCATTGCCGCCATGCGTTTTTCACAGAACCTTTGGCTTTTTTAAGTGACACAGCATGTACTTGGCGCAAAAGTGGGTGGCCTTCTAGCAAAGGTGCAAACCGCTCCTCCACCACCCAATCAACCTGCACATCAGGAAAATGGGCATGGATAATTTGCAAGACAATACTCGCATGCACAATATCACCAAGGGCAGAAAGTTTCACTAGGGCGATTTTCATAAAATATCTTCTTTACATGTAAGCTTTGGGGTTTCAAAAGCCTTTATTTTACAAAACCCAAACAAAAAAAGATGTTAATCAATCACTCCAAGTGCCTCATGCAGCGACCCGACACTGGGGTAGTCTTCACTTTTCAAACCCACCAGCAAACATTTCTCAACCCTTGCATTCTTGCCCGCTTCCATGTCGCTAAGCTTATCGCCCACCATCCACGAACGCGCAGGGTCGATGCCAAACTCTTCAATGGCCTCTTTTAACATGCCAGGACGCGGCTTGCGGCATTCACATTTTTCTTCTGGCGCATGGGGACAGTGGTACACTTTGGCAATGGTGACGCCATTTTTTTGAAACTCTCCAAGCATCCATGCCGTTAATATTTCGTAAGCTTCTTGGGTGCAATACCCCCGCCCGATGCCTGATTGATTCGTCACAATGATGAGCAAATACCCCCGCGCCTCAAAGGTGCGCAAGGCTTCAAAAACCCCTGCACAAAAGGCAAAATCCTCAATACGAGAAACGTATCCTTTGTCTTCATTAATCACCCCATCACGGTCTAAAAAAAGTGCTTTTTTCACGTCAATTTCCTTTACATGTAAGGATTATACCCTAGCTTTTAATACGTTGCAATAAGCTCACACAAAGGCAACTTCATTATAATAATGGAAAATTTTTATTGATTGGAGTGGTGTAATGAAAAAAGTACTTTTCGCACTTTTGGTCGTAGGTGTTTCTTCTTTGGTAGCTGCTGATGGCGCGGCGGTTTACAAAAAATGTATCTCCTGTCACGGAGCCAGTGCAGAGAAAAAAGCCCTTGGCAAATCTGAAGTCATTGCAGGCTGGGCAGCAGACAAACAAATCGCAGCCCTCAAGGGCTATAAAGACGGCACGTACGGCGGTCCTATGAAAAACCTCATGAAAGGCCAAGTAGCCAACCTCAGTGACGCGGAAATTGAAGCCGTTTCAAAATACGTCGAAAGTCTTGCCAAATAACCCTGTTACTCGGGCATTTTTTTGCCCGAGTTTTTTCTTCTCTCCTGCGCTTCTTTTCTCTTTTGCTCCATCATCGCCGCATCCCGCAACGCCTCTTCATCATCAAAATGCACCGCATTAATAAACTTACTCTGGTCATCAAATTGTCCCGTCCTAAGCCCCCACAATAGTGCCAGCAATGCAACCGCACCCAATCCAATCGACACACTCACCATCACCATCACCAATCCACCGCTCATTGTTTTCCTTTTTTTAGCATGGTGCGAATACGCATCGCATTTCCAATCACCACCAACGAACTTAGCGACATGGAAATCGCTGCAATCATCGGATTCACAAACCCCAAGACCGCCAAAGGCACTGTGGTGACATTATACAAAAGGGAAAAGCCAATGTTTTGCTTGATGGTTCGGTAGGTTTTACGCGAAACCAAAAATGCATCTTCAAGGCTTTTTAAAGAATCATTCAACAACACCACATCACTAGCACTCACCGCCACATCCGCCCCCTCGCCCATGGCAATGGCAATATCCGCTTGCGAAAGCGCCAAGGTATCGTTAATGCCATCCCCCGCCATCACCACGTGCACGCCTTTGGCTTGGTATTCCTCTACCACTGCGGCTTTTTCGTGAGGAAATAAGGAGTGGCGCACCTGCGTTATCCCTACTTCGCGCGCCACTTTCCACGCGGCAGTTTCATTGTCGCCCGTTAACATTTCTACTTTAATGTTCATCTTTTGCAAATGCGCCAACACAGCTTTAGCGTCTTTTTTAGGCGTATCCTCCAAAGCAAAACGCGCCAACACGACTCCATCGCAACTAAACAGATAATGGGTCGCCCCAACGCGCTCATGCGCAATCCCAAGCTCCTCCATAAGCCGTCCACTACCCCCCGCAATGGCGTGTTCTTTCCACTTAGCCTGCACCCCTTTGGCTTCCACCACTTCCACATCCAAAAGTGTTGCCTCTTTGAGTGCTAAGGTATGTTCTTCCAAATACTCTCGCACTCCTTGACTTACTGGATGGGACGAGGTGCCAAGGAGCGCGAAGAGCACATCAACTTCGCACGCAGGGTCTATCCAGGCTTCTTTCACCTTGGGGCGTCCCTCGGTGAGTGTGCCTGTTTTATCCAGCAACAACACGCGACTTTTGGCCATGTTTTCCAAAAAGCTTGCCTCTTTAAACAGCACTCCTTTTTGCGCTCCCACACCAAGTCCCACCAACGTCGCCACAGGTGTCGCCAAGCCCAAAGCGCACGGACACGCAATCACGATCACCGAGATCGCCACTACCAGTGCCGTTTCAAAAGAGCCCGTAGCGACAAACCACCCGATAAACGTGAGTAGTGCAATGCTTAACACTACCAAAGAAAATTTCCCCGCAATGCTATTGGCCAGCTGTTCGATGCGGGGTTTTTTGGTCATAGACACTTCCAAAAGGGTCACGATTTTAGAAAGGATAGAACCTTGATGGGTCGCGCTTGCTTCGTAGCGCACCACACTATCAAGGCAAATCGACCCGCTCAAAATCGCCTCTTTTTGGCCTTTGAGTTTAGGTTCACTCTCACCCGTGAGGCTTGATTCATCAAACGACGCTTCACCGCTAAGCACCACTCCATCAATCACTACCTTCTCGCCAGGACGCACTTCAATCACATCGCCCGCTTGCACTTCTTCTACATGTAAGAGTATTTTTTCCTCGCCCCGAATCACCATGACCTCTGTAGGCAAGGAACCTATCATGGCATCCAAGGTATCAACCGCGCGTTTCTTGGTAAGTACTTCGAGGTATTTTCCTGCAAACACAAAGGTTACAATCATGGTCACTGAATCAAAATAAGTCTCACCATTGCCCGAAAACATCGCGTACAGCGAAAATCCGTAAGCCAAACTTGCTCCTGTAGCGATGAGCGTGTCCATGCTTACATACCCGTGCTTAAACCCATAATACGCTCCACGGTAGTACACCCAACCGGTGTAAAACAGCGCGGGCGTTGCTAGCACAAACTCCGCAAAATTAAGCACGCTTTTGATGTCACCACGCATCCCTGTAAAATACCCCGCGTACTGGGCGATGGCAATCCACATGATATTCATCGTAGCAAAAACCCCCACCAAAAGGCGTGAGTAGTATTCGCGTCTGGCCGCATTAGCGTGTTCTTCTTGGAGTTTTGGATCGTAAGGATGGGCGTTATACCCGATGGCACGAATAGTCTGGATAATGCTTGAAAGGCTCGTGGTTTCAGGGTCCCACACAATCCTCGCCTTGTGACTGGTGCCGTTTATGCTCGCTTCCAACACCCCTTCTTTTTGGAAGAGCACCTTTTCATTGAGCCACACGCACGCCGCGCAATGAATCCCCTCGATAATGAGCGAAATCTCACAAAAACCTTCGTCATTAATCTTAATATAACACTCTTTAAACTTCTCCAGATCAAACTTTTCAAGCCCTGAAGAAGTAGGTGTTTCAGGAGGAGCGATGGATTGACCGCCCAATTTATCATAAAAACTCTCAAGTCCTTCACTTTGAAGTAAGTGAAATACCCCTTGACACCCTTTGCAACAAAAAAAACGTGCCTCTTTAAAGGTTTCATCACAAAGCAATACGGCCTCTTCGTACAACAATTGGCAATGGTCACATCGACGTTTGGACATGGTGCAATCTTTACATGTAAATTAAAGTGAAATTATAATGTAGCTTTCCTCAGGATGACCTAAAAACCCATATTTATGCTAAAATTCGCCCCATGAACAGCTCTTTTTCTGCCCTTTTGTTGGCACTTGTTTTTTTTGAACTTTTTGAGGTTTTGTGGCAGCAAGGTCGCTCTACGCGCCAATATCTTACAACGTTACTGCGTGTCTACCAGCGTCATATTCTCCTTTTTATTGCTCTGCATCCTAGTTTTTATTTTGTGTTGTTATGCATGATGCTTTTTAACGCATACACCTTTGCCGCTTGGCTACTTTTGGGAATCAAAGGGGTTGACATTGTGATTAAGCTTCTTTTTTTAGACCGTCTTTCTCAACATAAAGACCTAGGGCCTTATGGCGTCCTTGTTTGGACTGATCAACCTTTTCCCTTGATATTAAAACTTGTACCTCTTGCTATCTATGTTGTACTTTTTTATTTGGCCTTCGCTTGACAAGAAAGGGGGTTTAGTATAAAATTGCACCCGAAGTTAACCGAATACGTGTCCAAAACTTCTCACTTTGCCCCGAACTTATTTCTCGCACACCAACTCTAACGCCGTGCAACAAACGGGCAAGCACCATTATCGCTACATAGCAACCGGTAACCACTCCAACAAACCAAGCAAAAAGAAGGAACCATGGGCGACAGCACCACCACGGGAAACGGTAAGTCAAATACCAAATCCCAAAACCAACGCACTCACATCCCTGTTGAGGGCTACAGAATCGAAGATTTACGCACACGTGATTTAAAACAACTCCTAGAGATTGCCGAAAAAGCCGGCGTTGAAAACCCTCAAGAGCTCAAACGCCAAGATTTAATGTTTGAGATTTTAAAAACCCAAACCTCCAAGGGTGGGTTTATTTTGTTCACGGGCATCCTTGAGATGTCTTCGGAAGGCTACGGCTTTTTACGCGCCACCGACTCCAACCTTACCCCAAGCCCTAATGACGCTTATGTTTCAAGTACGCAAATTCGCAAATTCGCCTTACGCACCGGCGACATTGTCACGGGTCAAGTGCGTCCTCCTAAAGACCAAGAGCGCTATTATGCTCTTTTAAAAATCGAGGCTATCAATTACTTGCCCATGCAAGAATCCAAACAGCGCCCACTCTTTGACAACCTCACACCTCTTTATCCTACTGAAGCGCTAAAACTTGAATTTGACCCCATGAAACTCACTGGGCGGATGCTTGATTTGTTTGCGCCTATTGGCAAAGGACAACGGGGACTCATCGTTGCGCCCCCGCGCAGTGGTAAAACGGAACTCATGAAAGAGCTAGCGCATGCTATCGCCAAAAACCACCCCGAAGCCGAACTCATCGTCTTACTTGTGGATGAGCGCCCCGAAGAAGTCACCGACATGCAACGCTGTGTCAATGGAGAGGTATACAGTTCCACTTTTGACCTACCCGCCTCCAACCACGTGCGCGTAGCAGAGCTCGTCATTGAAAAAGCCAAGCGGCGCGTAGAGATGGGTAAAGATGTTATCATTTTGCTTGACTCCATTACCCGCCTAGCGCGTGCTTACAACACCGTTACACCTTCTAGCGGAAAAGTGCTTAGTGGTGGGGTAGACGCTAACGCGCTTCACAAGCCTAAGCGTTTTTTTGGTGCGGCAAGAAACATCGAATTTGGCGGAAGCTTGACCATCGTTGCTACCGCGCTGATTGAAACAGGCAGCCGCATGGACGAAGTGATTTTTGAAGAATTCAAAGGCACAGGCAACAGTGAAATCGTCCTAGACCGCAATATCTCTGACCGACGCATTTTCCCTGCTATTAACATTATGAAATCTGGAACCCGCAAAGAAGAGTTGTTGCTCTCACCTGATAACTTGCAAAAAATCTGGGCCATCCGTACCGCCATTAGCCAAATGGATGACGTGGAAGCCCTGAAGTTCCTCTACGCCAAAATGCTTAAAACTGCCAACAATGAAGAGCTTTTGGCTGCTTTAAACGACGGTTAACCGTGCGCGCAGGTGTCTTTGACAGCGGCGTAGGAGGCTTGAGTGTTGTGCGCAGCCTCCTTGAACACCGTTTGTTTGATGAAATCATTTATTATGGCGACACCGCGCGGGTACCTTACGGGGTAAAAGACAAAAACACCATTATTCGCTACTCTCTCGAAGCGGTGGAGTTTTTCAAAAACTTCGACATCGATACCCTCATTTGCGCATGCAACTCCGTTAGTGCTTATGCTATCCCAGAACTTCGCGCCAAGGCACCTTTTCCTGTTTTTGGGGTTATTGAGCCTGGCGCCATTGCGGTGCACAACACCATCACCAATAAAGATGCGCATATTCTCATCTTAGGGACACGTGCCACCATCAACAGTGGCAAATACCAACACTTGCTCGAAGGGTATGGTTTTGCAAACATTACAGCCCTTGCGCCTTCTCTTTTTGTGCCTATTGTTGAGGAAGGATTGTTCAATGGACCCATTCTTGAACAAGCGATGCACTATTACTTTAAAGACTTAGCCCAAGCCCCCGATGTCATCATTTTAGGATGCACACATTTTCCACTCATTAAAGACGCTATTGGGGCTTATTTTCCAAAAGCACTTTTAATTCACTCAGGCGAAGCGATTGTAGAACATCTTGAGGGGCATTTGACGCTAGAAAAACAGAAGCAAAAAACCCAACTCAAGCTTTTTGCTACTGAAAATCCCGAGGGACTTAAAAAAGTAGCGGCAACTTGGCTGGGTTTAGAAAAAGGAATGCTACTTTGAGCGATGCATGGGGTGCTGGTAGTCATTGCGCTCACACCCGCTCAAAGCCGCACCAACACCAAGCGCGATGAGTGTTGCTAAAATTACCTGCTTCATTACTCGCTCCTTCGTTATAAAATTTTGCCCATTATACCAAAGCTTAATCAAAAATCCAGTACAATCTCCCCATTCGCTTTGTGCATTCAGGAGTTTATCGTGCCCGAAAAATCCCAAGTTTTAGCGCTAAAATACCGCCCAAAATCCTTTGACAAGCTCATTGGACAAGAGGCCATTACCCAAACACTCATTCAAGCCTTAAGCGCCAAACGCCTCTCCCATGCTTATCTTTTTTCAGGCCTCCGCGGAAGCGGCAAAACCTCCACCGCACGCATCTTTTCCAAAGCCCTTGTCTGCGAAAAAGGTCCGACACCTACCCCTTGTGAAGTGTGCCCCAATTGCGTTATGGCCAATGAAAACCGCCACATCGACATCATCGAAATGGACGCAGCCAGTAGCCGAAAAATCGATGACATTCGCGATTTGATCGAACAAACTAAATACCGTCCAAGCATCGCCGCCTTTAAAATCTTCATCATCGACGAAGTGCACATGCTCACCCGCGAAGCCTTTAACGCGCTACTTAAAACCCTCGAAGAGCCCCCAGAGTATGTGAAGTTTGTTTTAGCCACCACCGACCCACTCAAGCTACCTGCGACCATCCTTTCGCGCACGCAACATTTTCGTTTTAAGCAAATTTCACGCAGCGACATCGTCCACCACCTTAGCCACATCCTTAATCAAGAACACATCGCTTATGAAGTCGAAGCCCTTGAAATGCTTTCGCGCGCGGGTAACGGTTCTTTGCGCGACACACTAACTCTACTAGATCAAGCTATTCTTTTTTCCAAGGGTCACGTTAAGCCCAATATAGTGGCCTCCATGCTTGGGTTGCTCGATCCAGACCGCCTAGAAGAAATTTTTGAAATGGTTTTTGAAGAAGACCGCAAAGGAATTTTAGACGCCATCAAAGAGCTTGAAAGCCACGAATGCGAAGTGGTAATTGATGAGCTTATTGCTTATCTAAAAGAGCGTTTTCTGGAGCAAGACAGCCGTTTTTCTACTCTTATTTGTGAGCGTTTTTTCCGCATTTTAAGCGAAGCTAAACAGCTTTTATTTATCAACGCTGAGAGCGGTTTTGTCCTCAGTCTTGTCTTTTTCAAAATGCTTGAAGCCCTCAACATTAAAACTATCGATGAAATGATAGCCTCTTTGGAAAGTGAAAAATTTCGCCCATTTGAAGCGCCTCAGGTTGCGGCCGCGCCCATGCCAGCCGCGCCTGTTGTTTCCAAAAGCGGCTACGAACAACTCGTAGAAAAACTTTTTGACCGCGATTATGACTTGGGGCTTTGTTTTGAAAAGCAGATTCGTTTTGTCAGTTTTGAAGAGGGCCAATTAACCCTCGCTTCCTACGCAGACGAAGGGTGTCGTGGCCACTTGCGCAATGCTTCAAACATCATCAAGCATTTTGTTAAAGAAGTATTTGGACTCGAAACAACCATCAAAATCACCCAAGAAAAACCCGAAGCACTCCCCCAAAATGAGCCAGAGCCCTTGACGCCGCCAACAAAAGAAATTCCCGAAGAAGGTGCGACACAAGGATGCGTGAGTGCTCCTTATGAGGAAAACAAAAAAGAGTTAGATGCTAAAGAGGTACTAAACGACCCTTTTGTGCAAAAAGCGCAAGAGCTTTTCAGTCCTAAAAAAATTCAAATTCGACCCAAAATTTAGCTTTACATGCAAAAGATTTGATTTAAAAGCGCCTTACATGTAAAGCTTTACATGTAAGGTATAACGTGGGTTACTTTTTAAAGCCTAAAATATAAAAGGTCTCTTTGTTGGAAACTTTCTCTAGTTGGACTTTAAATTTTTCAGCCCATTTGTAAATAATTTCGTTGACTTCTTCTTGAAGTTCTGGCTCAGCGGCCATGTTTTTGATTTTAAAATAATCTTTGTTACTCGAAAGCGCTACAAACGAAAGGTGCGACTGCAAGTGATCATGCAAAGTCACCAAATGCTTTCCAATGTGTTCAAACCCCTCGGTGTTTTGAATCACGCGGTCGATTTGCGCCAAAGAGCTTTCGCTCACGCTATAGCCAAGCTGTGTTAACAGTGCTTCTGAAGTCATACGTCTCCTTTACTTTGTTGTGAAATTAAAACATCTTCTATCATTTTGGTAATATCGCCATCCAAAATAGCATCCACTTGCGAGTAAGCAATGTTACTGCGGGTATCTTTAACTTGCTGATACGGCGCTAGCACATAACTTCTAATCTGATGCCCCCACCCAATCTCGCTCTTTGCCACCCCGTCTTTTTCCGCTTGCTGTTTTTCAAGCTCCAACTCATACAAACGGGACTTTAACATTTTCATGGCGTTAGCGCGGTTTTTGTGCTGAGAACGGTCGTTCTGGCACTGCACTACGATGTTAGTGGGAATATGGGTGATGCGAATAGCGCTGTCGGTTTTATTGACATGCTGCCCACCCGCCCCGCTCGAACGGTACGTATCTACACGAATCTCTTTATCTTCAATGACAATGGCAATATCATCATCCACCTCGGGACTCACCATCACCGAAGAAAAGGAGGTGTGGCGCTTGGCGTTGGAGTCAAAAGGGCTGATGCGCACCAAGCGGTGGATGCCATTTTCCGCTTTCATGTACCCGTACGCGTTGTCGCCTTTGAGGATAAAACTCACATCCTTAAGGCCCGCCTCTTCGCCATCTTGATAATCCAGCACTTCCACCCCAAATCCCATGCGTTCCGCCCAACGCAAATACATGCGGTACAACATACTCGCCCAATCCTGAGACTCCGTACCTCCCGCACCTGGATGAATGGAAACGATGGCATTTTTGCCATCGTCCTCACCACTAAGCATCATGGAAACCTCCAGTGCTGTCGTGGCTTTTTCAAGACCTGAGGCATCGGCAATGAGCGCATTTAGGGTCTCTTCGTCTTGTTCGCTTGAAGCCATCTCAAAGAGGTCTTTGGCATCTTCCACGGCCGCTTTGGCTTTGCGGTATTTTTTGAGCATCGCAGCAAGTTTGGTTTTCTCTTTTTGTAGCACTGCGGCCGTTTCAACCGCCTCCCAAAAAGCAGGCTCTTGTTCTTGTGCTTCAATCTCTTCAATCCGTTTTTTGAGAACTTCGGGTTGAATAATTTGAGCGATGTTGGTAACTTTTTTGGTCAGTTTTTTTAACAATTCTGTGTATTCGTAGTGATCCAAAGGCACTCCCGTTTTTTTGGTATAATGTCTTCCTTTTAAAAACCCATTCTACTGTAAAGTCGCTAAAATGAAAATTGTTTCCCAACCCGAAGAACTCGCCCAATTTCGCCAAACCTTACAAGGAAGCGTGGGGTTTGTTCCCACCATGGGCGCACTCCACAACGGGCATCTTTCGCTGATTAAACGCTCCATCGCTGAAAATGACCACACCGTGGTTTCCCTTTTTGTCAACCCTACCCAATTTTTACCCGGGGAAGATTTGAGCACCTACCCAAGGCGCCAAGAGGCCGATTTAAAACTGTGCCGCCTTGCTGGCGTAGACGCCGTGTTTACACCCCAAGCTACCGCCATGTACAGCATTGAAGAGCCCATTCTTTGTGCGCCCGACACCCTGGGTTACATGCTTGAAGGATTGCGCCGCCCTGGCCACTTTGATGGGGTGTTGCGCGTGGTGCTTAAGCTGTTTAACCTCACCCAACCCGCCCATGCTTATTTTGGCAAAAAAGACGCTCAACAACTCTACCTCATCCAAAACATGGTGCGCACCCTCTTTTTGCCTGTGAGCATTGTCCCGTGCGACATTGTGCGCGAAGAAGACGGCCTTGCCCTCTCTAGCCGCAACGTCTATCTCTCACCCGATGAGCGCCAAGAGGCCCTCAAACTTTCCAAGGCCCTCAAACACGCCTCCCGCCTTGTGATACAAAAAGAGTTTCACGCCAAGGTTCTAGAGCGCACTATGCAAGAAACTTTAGCCCCTTTACATGTAGAGTACGCCCGCGTTTTACGCCGAGATTTTACGCCCCTAGAGCGCGTAGAACTTGGCAATACCCTCATCGCCATCGCCGCTTATGTCGGCTCGACGCGACTCATTGATAACCTCTGGATATAACATGCAAAAAACCCTTCACCTTGTCTCACTAGGCTGTAACAAAAACCTCGTCGATAGTGAAATCATGCTTGGCAAACTCAAAGCCTACACACTCACCAACGACCCAAGCACCGCTGATGTGCTCATCGTCAACACTTGCGGTTTCATCGGACCTGCTAAAGAAGAGAGCCTTAACACCATTTTTGAGCTTCACGAAGCGCGCAAAGAAGGCTCCTTGCTCGTTGTCGCAGGATGCTTAACCCAACGCTACAGGGAAGACCTCATGAGAGAACTTCCCGAAGTGGACCTTTTTACAGGCGTGGGGGATTATGGCAGCATTAATGAAATCATTGCCAAAAAAGAGAGCCGTTTTAGCCCACGCGTGTACCTCCAAGACACTTATGACCGCGTCATCACTGGCTCCAACGCCCACGCGTACATCAAACTTTCCGAAGGCTGTAACCAACAGTGCAGTTTTTGCGCGATTCCAGGCTTCAAAGGCAAGCTCAATTCCCGCTCCCTTGAAGACATCGTCGCCGAAGTAACCCACCTTGTCGCTCAAGGTTTTTACGACTTTAGCTTCCTCTCGCAAGACAGCAGTTCGTACTTGCGCGACCATGACATTAACGATGGGCTAATTGGTCTTATTGACGCAGTTGAGGCCATAGAAGGCATAAAAAGCGCGCGTATTCTTTACCTTTACCCCTCCACCACCTCTGATGCCCTAATTGACCGTATTGGCGCGTCGGCTTTGTTTCACAACTACTTTGACATGCCCATCCAACACATCAGCGACCCTATGCTCAAACGCATGCGCCGAGGGGCGGGAAAAGCGCGCATCCTAGAACAACTCCTTGCCATGCGCGCCCTGCCCAACTCCTTTGTGCGCACCAGCATCATCGCAGGACACCCAGGAGAGAGTGAGGCAGAATTTGAAGAAGTGCGGTTATTATTAGAGAGTTTCCCTTTTGACCGCGTCACGGTGTTTGCTTACTCAGACGAAGAAGAGACTCTTGCTTATGGCATGGAAGAAAAAATCGACACCAAAACCCTCAACAAACGCCTTAAAACCCTTGAAAAACTGGTAAGTAAAACGGTTGAAGCATGCTTGGAGGCTAGAATTGGCACCCAGACCAAGGTGCTCATCGAGGGCGAAAGTAGCGAACACAAACTCTTTATGGGAGCAAGAGATTTAACATGGGCTCCTGAAATCGACGGCGAAGTGCTTATTAATGATTCGGACATTGGGGCGTTAGAAGTGGGTAAAACCTACCACGCCACCATCACCCAACGCGCGGGAGACAAGCTGCTTGCAACCGTTACCGCACCTGCCTGAATCCCTCTTAGAGGGGCTGCGCACCTCCCATAACCTTTTGGCGTTCTCAGGCGGTGTGGACTCCTCGGCCCTCTTTTTTACGCTGTTGCATCAGGGCATTGCTTTTAGCGTTGCCCATGTTAATTATCAAACCAGACCCCAAAGCGACACCGAAGAGGCCCACGTGGCAGCGCTGTGCAAAAAACACAACATTCAGGCGCATTTCCTTACATGTAAGCTTTCCCCTAGCAATTTTGAACACCGCGCCAGAAAAACGCGCTACGACTTTTTCGAGCGCCTTGCCGCATCACACGGTTTTGACACCTTGCTAACCGCCCACCAATTAGATGACCGCCTTGAATGGTTTTTGATGCAGTTGTGCCAAGGAGCGGGAGCGGTAGAACTTTTAGGGTTTAAAGCGCAAGAGTCGCGGGAAGGCCTTCGCCTTGTGCGTCCTTTTTTAGAACACACTAAAGCCTCGCTCAAAGGGTTTTTACACGCCCACAACCTGCCCTATTGCCTTGATGCTTCTAACGACGACCCTGCTTTTTTGCGCAACCGCTTTCGCGCGCGCTTTGCAAGACCACTTTTAGAAGAATACAGCGGGGGGATTTTAAATACATTTCGTTTTTTAGCTAACGATGTGGCCCTCTTGGAGGGCACCTTCACCCATCACGCAGAAGAGCTCTTTGTCGCCAAAAACACGCCCTTGGCTTTGCGTCTTGTGGATAAAGCGGCGAAACATTTGGGTATCGTGATGAGCCAAGCCCAACGCAACGCAATCGACCAAAAAGATGGGGTCATCGGCGGGCGCGTGGCCGTGGGATGGACGCAAAAAGCGGTTTTTGTAGCGCCTTTTGTGCAAACGCCCATGCCAAAACCGTTTAAAGAAGCCTGCCGCAAAGCGGGGATTCCACCCCTCATTCGCCCTTACATGTACACCAAAAACATCACACCTAGCGCTTTAATTCAAACACTTTAATATTAAAGGTTGCGTGAATTAAACCCCCTTCTGCACGCATCTCAATGGGAAAGTCTGCCTTTACAATCCCCTCATAGCGCTTCAAGCTTTCCAAAAATTCGTAAAATTTCGAAGGGGTTTTAAGCAAGGAAGTCACCTTAAGTTCATACATCACAAAATCCTCTTCGTGCTCTTTTTGCTCCAAGCGTGCCAGACTCACCTCTTCAAAAAACTCGCTCACAAAACGCACAAAACGCTCTTCGTCAAAGCGACTCACAAACGCTTCAATCACCTTTCGATTTTCCACACGCAACGCTTGAAGTTGTGATTCTTTTTCTTGCAAGACGGTTTCAACCCGCCCGGTCGTCACGAGCTCGTACCCATAGGAAGCCTTCTCGCGCTTGTGCTCTTTGATGTTGGGCACAATAAATGCCAAGACCATAAAAAGGCTCATCGCCAAAAACAAGAGCAAAAATATAAGCAATTTAATAAGATCGAACTCTTCGAGGCTTTTATCTAATCTATTCATTGAAGCCCGCCGAATCGATAATTTTATTGGTTGAAACAAAGCGATAATACCCGTCGTTATCCAAGTAAAACACGGTATTTGAAGCATGAAAAATGGAGCGTAAAGGCGAGGCGAGCAAGAAATTATAAGTCTCTTTAGAAGGTGTTTTTCCATAAATTACTAAGGCATTTTTTTCCATCACTACCCGCGAAAGGGTGATCTGGTCTGGCACTAAGTCAAAAAGGTTTTTAATACTTTCCCTCAAAATGTCATTGGAGGCATAAATGCCCTCAGCGATGGCTTTTTGATGCTCAATAAACGCAATTTGCGCTTCGCTAGATTCGATTTTAGCACGATACTCTTCTCGCAACTCCACAAGTTGGCGCGATTGAGATTGAAAAGCGCCAATCTTGTACATAATAAAAAAATTAAACACAGCCATCAAAAAAAGCGTCAATCCAATGAATACCAACCAAATTTTAGAAAAAAGCGAAAACAGTGGTTTAGGCTTAGGGGCAATAAAACTGTAACTCATAGCCTCACATCCTTTTGCGCCATTTCAAGCATCAGCTCCAGTGTCTTTATTTTTTGTAATTCAATACGCACCAACAGTTCATTTTCCAACATATCAAAAACCGTTTGACTCGTCTCGTAATTATCAAAAATCACAATATCTTCAATAAAGTCGCTTTCATAATTTGGGTTTTGATAAAACTCTTCAATAGAAGACTTGATGTATTTATACATAAGCATACTACGTCCAAACAAGGCCATAGAATGCTCTGAATCTTTGGCGCTTTTTTCCACATCTATATCCTGCAAGGAGCCCTCATCAAAGCTTTGTTCGCCATCCTCCTCATCTCTAACCATTGCTTCGACACTGTCCAAATCATCCAAATCATCCAAGCTTTGGTAATCCTCTGTGTCGTCAATCTCATCGAGTTGAACAAGATTTTCAACCCCTTTTTCCTCTTCCGCCTCTTCCCATTCGTTTGGTTCTAGCCCATCATCTAGTTTTTGCTCTTCATCGCCCGTGGTGCGAAAGAAGGCACCAAAAAGCACTTTAGTGCCTTTGTAAATTGCGATAGCAAAAGAGTCTTGGTGGTTATACATGTAAAGGGTTGGGCGCGCTGGAAAACCCTCTTTTTTAACACATTTATGCAGAAGAACGAACGGCGAATAGAGCAAATCAAGGCCTAGGTTATCAAACAAACCTTGTGCCCAATTAACTTCAATATAGGAGGCATACACAGACCAATCATCGTCCATTTTAATTTGACGTACGTGTTTTGCATCAACACTGTAGCGCCCAAATTCAGCAACATGCGCAGTGGGCACAACGCCCTGCCCCATAGCATCTAAAAAATAAGCCACATACATATCAAGGCAATCTGCTTCCTTGTGTTTAATGTATTCTATAATCTTATAATCTAATCTATCGGGGTCTGGGTTATCAAACGCTGCTTCGTAGGTCCGCTTTGTTTTACCATTTTTAATGACTTTTGCCAATAGGTGACATTGGCTATTTTCAATTACAACAGCAACAAAGAGGTTGGAAAAATAACGTTGAGGAACAAACGGCATCTCTCTCCTTTTGCAGACCACATCCCACCTCTTTTAAAAGGCGAATCGTTTAAGCATATGGTAAACTATTTTCCCTTAAGGGTAGCTCTAAACGCCCTAAAAAAGCTCCTTGTGAAGCTGTTTAAATTTTTTATACACAACTGCGGCTCGCTCTTGCAACCCCTCATCTGTCAAGGGCGTCGGAGAGAGGGCGGTGTATCCATCTATCATAATTTCACACATAAGTTTAATACGACTGCGATCTGCATCACTTACCTCAGTTTTAGTGCTAATGGCATCAATTTGCGCCAAATATTGATTTCCTTGTGTGATGTAGGCTTCGTATTTTAGGGCGATGGTGCTTTGAGTAAGCACTGTAAAAGCCATCTTATTGTAAGAATCTTTAGCATAAGCACTGGCAGACAATGCATTTGCTTTTGCATAGTCTCCCAAAAAATAATAGACCCTGCCCTGAATAGAGTCCTGATAAGAGCTATTAAGGGCAAAAAAAAGCGCGCTGAGCGCTAAAAGCAAAATCGCTCCAGCCATCACAACAACCCTAGAAAGCATGGCGCATCAACCTTTCACGAAGTATTGCTTTGGCTTTGTCTTTTGAAAGCCCTTTTACCTCAAAAGGCTCTCCAATAAAAAACTCTATTGTTGAAAAGGGCTTGGGAAGAAACATTTTATCCCAACTTTTAAATTGCCAAACTTTTGAAGCGCGGCAATTAATGGTCACAATAGGGGCATTGTTTCGGGAAGACAAAGCCACCACACCTTCAGCAACAAAATGGCGCGGTCCTCTTGGTCCATCGGGCGTCACCGCCACATCACTACCTTGTTGCATCGTTCGAAATGCCTCCTTTAAAACACCAACTGCTCCTCTACTAGAGCTCCCTCGTAGCGTTTTAATGCCTAATCTTGAGACAATCTTAGCTAATATTTCCCCATCCTTGTGTTGGCTAACGATAATTGCCAATGAGCGGTTTTTGGGAAAAAACCGCTGATAAAACACAGGCATCATAACCAACTCTCCATGCCATAGAGCAAACACGCAAGGGGTTGCCAAAGGCCTCCACTCCCCCTTTAACTTTACTTTACATGTAAAGGTGATTAGACGCAACACGTTTATAAAAACAAACGGCGCAATCGCTAGCAAAAAGGATCGAAGAAAGCGTTTACGCAACCACTTCCCCGTACAAGACCAAGCGTCTCGGATTGGTAATGCGCACCAATGAAGTTACCCCAAGAAGCGAAGCATCCCCTGGGGCTTGCACTAAAAAATTACTAAAGCTTCTACCCGCTAGCATGCCCTCTTCACGCGCTTCCTCCCAATACACTTGCATCTGCTTACCAAGCTGCGCCCCAGCAATCTCATCCAAAATCTGCTCATGTCGTCCTTGCAAACGCGCAAGACGCGCTGAGGCAACCTCTGAAGCAATAGCGCCTTCCATGGTTGCAGCTTTGGTAAGTGGGCGCGGAGAATATTTAAAGGAGAACATCTGCTCAAAACGTACTTTTTCTAGCACATCCATTGTCTCTTCAAAATCAGCCTCACTCTCCCCAGGAAACGCCACAATCACATCGGTACTAATAGCAACATCAGGGACCATTTGGCGAAGTTTCATGGCGCGGTCCAAAAACCACTCCTTGGTGTATCCTCGCTTCATTTGGTTTAAAATATGGGTCGAGCCACTTTGCAATGGCATGTGCATGGACTTACAGATTTTCGGATTTGAAGCAAACACTTCCAAAAATTCATCATCCATATGTAACGGATGGGGCGAAGTAAAGCGAATGCGCTCAACTCCCACCACTTCGCTCACGCGTGTCAATAAGCCTGAAAAGTTTATTTTTGGCTCATTACCACTAAAACGGCGACCATAGTTGTTGACATTTTGCCCTAAAAGAAAAATTTCCTTTGCTCCCTTTGCCGCAGCTTTTTCCACTTCTGCCACAATCAACGCAGTAGGAATAGAAATCTCTTCGCCGCGGGTGTGGGGAACAATGCAATACGTACATTGCTTATCGCACCCGATAGAAATATTCACATACGCCTTGTGTGTAGAGTGACGAAAATCACTAAAAGCATAGGTGCTTTCATCATAATCAATATCCACATCCATAAATTTAGACGTGCGCACTGCTTTGGTGATTTTAGAGACATTACGCGCCCCCAACACAAAATCCACTGCAGGCGCACGACGAAAAATCTCTGCGCCCAAGTGACTTGCAGTACACCCGCATACTCCAATTTTTGCACCTGCTTTTTTATGCTTAGCAAAGGCGCCAATTTCAGAGAAAAGCTTGTGTACGGGCTTTTCGCGCACACTGCAGGTATTGATAACAATAACATCTGCTTCTTCTGCGCTGGTAGTCAATGTATAAGCTTCGTCCTTATTAAGCTCTGCAATCATGTGCTCCGAATCACGCACATTCATGGCACAGCCCAGTGTCTCGATAAAAAGTTTTTTAGTTTCTTGCATTAGAGAATGTGAACCTCGTACATGTAATCGCCCTCATCCAGTCCATACTTGACCTCACGCAAGTAAACACTAAAGTCTTTTGCCTCAAAGTACTCCACTAATGCCACAAGATCCTTGTGTGTGTTTTCCTTATCAAAATAAAAAATCTTTTGACCGTCTTTTAGGAGGATTTCTTCAATCTTGTCGAGTTGAATGGGTCGCGGTTTCGCATTGATAGTGTTGCGTGCAAGTTTTAATTCCATGGGTTCCTCTTTTGATTATCTCTCCCGCGTTTTAAACGCAGGATATCGTAGATAGTCTAACATCATTTCAATAAATATCTTATTAAAGTTAACCAAAGCCCCGTTTGAGTATAATACCCCTCTTCGTGGCAATCAAACCTCACACCTCATCTTGACGTTCGTATTGCAACATTTTCAATTAAGGAAAAACTGTGGAAAAAATCGTTGATATCATTGAGTCTATCGCCAATGAAAAAGGGTTAAAGATAGAAGAAGTGAAAGCGACTGTTGCGCTTGCTATGGCAAAAACTGCTAAGCGAGTTTATGGCGAAGAATACGAATATGATGCCATTATTGATGAAAAGAAAAAAACACTCTCCTTGTTTCAAAAAGTCATTGTTGTTTCCCCAGAAGACGAGCGCCTTGAAACATCAAAAGAAAAATACATCGCCTTAGCACAAGCCAAAGAAATTGACCCCGATATTGAAATTGGCGATGAACTTACTTATGAACTGCCGCTTGATAACCTCGGTAGAACTGCCGCAGCGACACTGCAACGAGAATTAGAATTCCATATTCAACGCTTATTGGAAACAAAAATTTTTGAAAAATACCAAAACATGATGGGGAAAAGTGTGTTTGGTTCTGTAGTGCGTATTGATAATGAAGAAAATACGTACATTGAAATTGATGAGGTCAGGGCAGTACTTTCTCGCAAAAACCGCATCAAGGGTGAAAAATTTAAAGTGGGAAATGTGGTCAAAAGCGTCATTAAGAAAGTCTATGTCGATAAAACCCATGGCATTCGCGTGGAACTTTCCCGCACCGCCCCCAAATTTCTTGAATCTTTACTCGCCCTTGAGGTTCCCGAAATCGCCGATGAACTAGTCATTATTAATAAGTCGGCCAGAATCCCAGGCGAGCGTGCCAAAGTGGCGCTCACCTCCATCCACCCTAATGTCGACGCCGTGGGCGCAACCGTAGGAACCAAAGGTGTACGTATTAATGCCGTAAGCAAAGAGCTTCATGGTGAAAATATTGACTGCATCGAGTACTCCTCTATTCCCGAGATTTTTATCGCAAGGGCCTTGTCCCCCGCTATTATCAGTAGCGTAAAAATGGAAGGAGATTCCAAAGCAATTGTAACCCTTCAAAGCGACCAAAAATCTAAAGCTATCGGAAAAAATGGTATTAATATTCGTCTTGCTTCTATGTTGTGCGGCATAGATATTGAATTGAATGAAATCGGCGGCGTTCGCCCTGATGGTGAAGAGAGTAAAGAACCAAAAGAAGCCCTTAAAGACTTGCGTGCCCTTTTTGGCGAAAGTTAAGCCCGTGCGCGTTTAAAATGTGGATTGAGTTTTAAAAGAACAATATCTGCTATCATATTTCCAAACAGTGTCAAAAGCGCCCCGATAATGAGAATCCCCATGATTACGGGATAATCACGGCTCAGGGCGCTTTGGTAAAACAAGAGTCCCATCCCATTTATAGAAAAAATTGATTCTAAAATAACACTGCCTCCGATAAGCCCAGGCAAAGAGAGTCCAAGCAGTGTCACCACGGGTGGCGAGAGATTAGGCAAAAGGTAAAAGCGCAACAAACGCCACCCCTTAATACCTCGTGTTTTAGCAAAAAATATATAATCACTTTTTAAAATTTCAACACTCAAGCTACGCACATACAGCGTTAAGCTTCCCACGCCCGTTATCACAACCACACCAATAGGCAACACCAAATGCCATGCAAAATCTAGCCAATACCGTACCCCTTCTTGAGCATCTACTGAATGAAGTCCTGCGATAGGAAACCAACCCAATTTCACACTAAAAACAAGCACCAATAAAAGTGCCAAATAAAAAGAGGGCATAGCATAGCTTACCAAAGAGGCTTGCGTAATAGTGCGGTCTGCTGTTTTTTCCTGCCGCATTGCCGCCAAAATTCCAAAAAAAAGCGAAAGCATAAACACTAGCACCATACTGATGATATTTAGTGTTAATGTAATAGGGAGCCGTTGCAAAATCTCTTCTTTGACCGTTTTTCCACTCGCAAAAGAGATACCAAAATCCAATTGCGCCACCGCCACAATCCATGAAAAAAATTGTTGCCACAAGGGCTTATCTAAGCCATACACGCGCTTGAGTTGCTCTAAAGATTCAGGGGTAATATTGGGGTTCAAATCCCCGCTAGCAAAAAAAGAGTTTGGGGCTAAATGAATTGCCCCAAAGGAGATAATTGCGATTAAAACCAACATTCCTGCTACATAAAATCCTTTGCGCAGCAAGAAAGGTAACATCTACTTTTGGGCATCCCAAGCTAATACGGTTTTACCTTCGGTATCGGTTGTTACCGCGCCCATACCCATGACATTATAACCCGCATCAACATAATGCACTTCGCCACTCACGCCACTACTAAGATCACTCAGCAGATACATACCACTATTACCTACTTCATCAATGGTGACATTTTTCTTTAGTGGTGCATTAGCTTCGTTCCATTTCAAAATGGTTCTAAAGTCACCAATACCACTCGCAGCTAAAGTTTTAATGGGTCCAGCACTAATGGCATTGACACGGATGTTACGCCCACCACAATCTACTGCCAAATAGCGAACACTAGACTCAAGGGCAGCTTTTGCAACCCCCATTACATTGTAGTGCGGAATGTATTTTGGTCCACCAAGATAGGTAAGAGTCAACACCGAACCTCCATCGTTGAGGACTGGCATACATGCCCGTGTTAGACTCACAAGTGAATACACCGATGTACCCATAGCAACATCAAAGGCTTCTTTAGTGGTCTCTAAAAAAGTTCCCTCCAGTGCTTCACGGGGTGCGTAAGCCACAGAGTGGACCACAAAGTCAATCTTTCCGAAATCTTTTTCCAAAGAAGCTGTTAACATTTCAAGGTGTTCAGGCTTATTAACATCCAGTTCATACACCACATCACTTCCTAGCTCTTGAGCAATGGGTCGCACACGTTTTTCCAATGCTTCATTAAGGTAGGTAAACGCAAGTTCCGCCCCTTGGTCACGACATGCTTTAGCAATGCCATAGGCAATAGATTTATTGTTAGCAACACCAACAATAAGTCCTTTTTTCCCCTTCATAATCATCTAATCTCTCCTTGTGTTGTATGATTTAAAATTTCTAAAAAAGCTTCTTTTTTCCAACTCGCCGAACCAATAAGCGCGCCATCGCACTCCTTTAATCCTACAATCGAAGCGACATTGTTTGCATTTACGCTCCCGCCATACAACAAAGGAGCACTCAAACGTGTTTTGATGTATTGATGGGTTTCTTGGATTTGCTCTACCGAGGCGCTTAATCCTGTCCCAATCGCCCACACGGGCTCATACGCCACAATTAAGCGTTCATAGGCCATATCAATGCCCTCTAGCTGTGTCTCTAGGTATGCCTTAACCGCCTCAAATCCTTCTTCGCGTACCTCTTTGGGCTCACCGATACAATACACAATCTCCCAGTTTTTTACTACTGCAAAAGCAAATTTTTGGCGTATCAATGTAGTAGGTTCTTGCAAAATATGACGCCGCTCGCTGTGGCCAATGAGAACACTTTGTATACCAAATTCTTCCAATTGCTCGGCCCCAATCTCCCCAGTAAAAGAACCACTTTGGACGGGATAGAAATTTTGAGCGCCCATCTTAATTTGGCAGTTTGTTTCAAAATTATCCAGTGCTGTAAAAGGCATAAACACCCGCACTTCACACTTAGGGGCCCCTAGGGCCTCCACAAAGGCCCTAGCAGAAGCTCGCGTGTGATTGGTTTTAAAATTACTTGCAATAATCATTCAGGCTTCTTTAGGCGCAAAGGTCTCACCCCGGGAAGTTCTTTGCCCTCAATCAGTTCCAAACTTGCACCACCTCCTGTTGAGATAAAGGTCATCTCATCTGCGTCCCCTGCGCGCGCCACCACGTCTGCCGTATCGCCTCCACCCACTACGGTTGTAGCGTGTGCTTCAGCGATAGCATGGGACATTTTGATGCTTCCTTTGGAAAATTTTTCAATCTCAAAAACACCCATGGGGCCATTCCAAAGAATTGTTTGGGCGTCACTTAGGGCTTCGCGGAACAGTCGCATGGAAGCAGGCCCAATGTCAAGCCCCATCCATCCATGGGGAATCTCTTGAGTGGTGACAAACTTCATTGTCGCATCTTTGGTACACGTTTGGGCCGCAACCACGTCCACGGGAAGGTAAAATTTTACCCCGAGGCGCTTAGCTTCTTCCATGATTTTTTTGGCCTCTTCAATCAACTCATCTTCCACAAGAGAATTGCCCACATCAATGCCTTGCGCTTTCAAAAAGGTAAATGCCATACCCCCACCCACGATGATTTTGTCAACACGGTGTATGAGATTATGCAAAGCCTGAAGCTTGCCACTCACCTTGCTGCCACCCACAACAGCAACAAAAGGACGCGTGGGACGCTTGAGGAGATTTTGGGAGAATTGAATCTCTTTTTGGAGCAAAAAGCCTGCTGCTTTTTTATCTTCTTCAAAAAAGGTAGTAATTGCCTCCACTGAAGTGTGCGCGCGGTGGCAGACTCCAAAAGCGTCGTTGATATAAACTTCACCAAATGCCGCAAGTGCTTTGGCAAGCGCTATGTCATTTTTAGTTTCCCCTTTTTCAAAACGTAGGTTTTCCAAAAGTACAATACCACCAGGCGCAAGTGCGGCGACTTTAGCTTGCGCGTCCGCACCAATCACATCGTTAGCAAACACAATATCATCTCTACCCAGCAATCGACGCAAGCGTTTTGCTACAGGCAAAAGAGAGTGTTTTTCATCACGGCCTTCTTTGGGGCGCCCCAAGTGGCTTGCCAATACCAAAGAACACCCTTGATCCAAACAATACCGAATCGTAGGAATAGCAGAACTCACACGGCGGTCATCAGTAATGTTCATAAACCCGTCCAAAGGTACGTTGAAATCGCACCGAATAAACACCTTTTTTCCTGCAATATCAATGTCTTTAATAGAACGAATGCCCGACATCGTACCCCCTTATTTGCTTACATGTAAAGCCATCTCAACCAGCCTCACCGAATAACCCCACTCATTGTCATACCACGCCATAATTTTTACCATATCCCCATCAATCACCTGCGTCAAATCTGCTGCTACGACAGAGCTAAAAGGTGAGGTTTGAAAATCTTGGCTCACGCGGTACTCTTCATCTACCAGCAAAATGCCCGCCAATTCATTTTGTGCTTTTACTTTAAGTAAAGCGTTAATCTCTTCCTTGGTGGTCGTTTTACCCACAAGCACGTTTAAGTCCACCATGGAAACATTAGGGGTTGGGACGCGCACGCTTTGGCCATGCATTTTACCTTTGAGCTGTGGCAGCACAAGGCCAATGGCTTTGGCCGCACCGGTTGTGGTAGGAATCATGTTAATCGCTGCTGCGCGCGCGCGGCGAAGGTCTTTAGCGTGTTTAACATCCAAAATATTTTGATCGTTAGTGTACGCATGGATAGTGGTCATAAGACCTTTTTTAATCCCAAATGCATCATCTAGCACCTTGGCAATGGGGCCCAAGCAGTTGGTCGTACAGCTAGCATTAGAAACAATGGCTTGACCTTGGTATTCGTGGGCATTAACTCCAAGCACAAAGGTCGGAGTGTCGTCTTTTGCTGGTGCTGACATAACCACGCGCTTGACGCCACTATCAATAAACACTTGCGCCTTTTCTTGGGTCAAAAATGCACCTGTGCACTCAAGCACCACATCCACACCAAGAGCGGCAAAAGGAAGCTCTTTAGGATCGCGGGTAGAAAACATTTGCACCACGGTGCCACCTAGTTGCAAACGGTCATTTTCCAGCAGTGCCACTTCACCCTCAAACGTACCGTGTACGCTGTCGTATTTTAGAAGTTGCTTGGTCATGGCACGATCTGCTGTGTCGTTAACTGCTACCAGCTCCACATCGTCTCGCCCTGCAATAATGCGTGCCACACATCGCCCGATGCGTCCAAATCCGTTGATTGCTACTTTTAAAGCCATGTCGTTCCTTTTGGTATAATACGCGTAAAATGCGACATTCTAGCAAAATCGAGGTTAAAGAATCGTAAATGAAACTTGCTATTTTTGGTGGCTCTTTTGATCCCCCGCACACAGGCCATGAAGCCATCATTACCGCTGCTTTAAAGCACCTAACCCCTGATCTTCTTGTGGTCGTTCCCACGTGGCTAAACCCTTTTAAAACCGCCGTAAGTGCACCTGCTAACTTACGCTTGGCGTGGGTGCATAAAGCGTGGGGCCACTTACCACATGTAGAAATTTGCCCTTTTGAAGTAGAGCAAGCGCGTGCTGTGCCTAGCATCGAGACAGTGAAGCACCTCTGTAGCACCTACCAACCTAGCCATATTTTTCTCATTATCGGGGAAGATAATCTAGCCTCACTTGGCACATGGAACAGTTTCCAAGAACTTTCGCGCTTGGTGGAGTTTGTCGTTGCCACGCGAGGCGGAAAACTAAAGACTTCCTTGAAAAAATTGTCTATAAATGTTACTATCTCATCCTCAAAACTTCGGGAACACCTCGACGCGTCAAAGCTACCCAAACCGATTGTTGTTGACGTACTGAATTACTACCACACAAGGAAACCAATGAAAGAGCGCATTGAGCGTATCGTCGCACTGCTTGACGACAAAAAAGCAGAAAATATCCAAGTTTTTGATATGCACGGGAAAGAGTATTTTGTTGAACAAGTGGTGATTGCCACAACCCTAGGCGAGCGTCACGGCGCATCACTTTTGGACGAATTGCGAGAAGTGCTTAAGCCTTTGGGAGAAGAGTTTTTACATGTAGACCCAGCAAGTGAATGGGTTGTTGTGGACTTGGGCGATATTCTAGTGCACCTGATGACACCTGCTTACCGCGCGCGTTATAACCTCGAAGAGTTTTTAAGCGATTTTGAACGACAAAAGATGTAGAGAATTTCTCTACATCTTGTTTTTTGCCTCAATACCCAAAAGACCCAAACCTACACGAATACTCACCGCTACTACCGCAAATAGCTTCAGAAGTTTCACCTCTTCTTCGCTTCCTACAACGCGATTTTCATTGTAAAATTTATGTAAGTTTCCAGCGAGCATACGTAGGTACTCTGTCATTTTTTGCACTTGGCGCGATTCAAAAGCATCCTCAAGCACTTCAGGTAAAAGCAACGCCTGAAACAAAAGGGTCTTGCCCTCTTCGCTTAGGTTATCAAGCTTTACATGTAAGACTTCTTCAGGTGTTTTACCACTTTTTTCAAACACTTGATTCACGCGCGCATGGGCATAATTGATATAAAAAATAGGGTTAGAGCTATCATGTTGTTTGAGTGAATCCACATCAAACTCCAAATGGGTATCACACTTTTTACTCAAAAAGATAAACCGCAACGCATCTGCGCCAATCTCTTCAACCACTTCGCTCATCAGGATAAAATTACCCGCACGCTTGCTCATTTTGTAAGGTTCACCGCCCTTTAGCAAAGAGACCATTTGTGCCAAAAGCACCTCAAGCTTCTCTTCATCATATCCCAAAAAATGGATGGCTGCTTTTACCCTCGCAATGTAACCGTGGTGATCTGCACCCCAGATATTAATGTAGCGGTCGTATTTGCGTGCAAATTTATCATCGTGGTAGATAATATCGCCAGCAAGGTAGGTTGGTCTGCCATCTTCCCGTACGACTACACGGTCTTTTTCATCCCCTTTTTCAGAGGAACGTATCCATGTTTTTCCACCCTCTTCAAAGGTTGTTTTGTTGTCTTTTAGCTTTTGAAAGCTCGCATCCCAGCGCGCATACAACGTTTTTTCGCTGACAAATTGGTCAAAAGAAATTCCTGCATCACTTAGGTTTTGACGAATGAGTTCAAGCATCTTGTCTTTCCCCCAAACGCTTAGGCGTGCAATGTTTTCTTTTGTGCTAAACACCTCACGGCCTAGCTCTTTTTCGGCCACAAACGCAAGATCGGTAATGTATTCGCCGCGGTAAAATTCCTCAGGCCACGCCACTGTTTCACCCAACACATGTTGGGCGCCAGCCAAATAAAGAGAGAGTCCCAAAAGCTCCACTTGATTGCCTGCATCATTAATGTAATATTCACTGGTAATTTTTTTACCAAGATGACGCCCCATGCGACACAAGGCATCACCATACACCGCGCCTCTAGCGTGCCCAATGTGTAAAGGGCCCGTAGGGTTAGCGCTCACAAATTCCAGCAAAATAGTTTCGCTTGCATTGCCTTTAGCAAAAGTGTCCTCGTGAGCAATCGCCTGCGAGGCGTATTTGTCTAAAAAAGCGTCGCTAAGTTTAAAATTCACATACCCACCAACAGCAGTAACGGAAGCAAACATAGGCTCATCCAAGAAGCGCTCAGCGCACTCTTTGGCAATAACTTGTGGGGGTTTTCGAAGTGTTTTTGAAAGGGCAAAAACTGGCGTAGCATAGTGCCCAAAGCTGGAATCTTTGGGCTTTTCTAGTACAAACTCGTGTTCTAATATCTGGGCAATCTTCTGGGCAACAATCTGTTTCAATGAGAGCCCTTAGGCAGTTTTTGTTTCTGAAGTAGCTTCAGTTTTTGCAGGCTCGGCTTTTTCTTCAATCTTTTCAGATTCTGCTTTTTTGGTCTCTACTTCGTCCTCTTTCATTTCACTCTTAAAGCTCTTGATACCTTTACCAATTCCTTTTGCAAGATCAGGAATTTTTTTAGCTCCGAACAAAAGCACAACAATCGCTAAAATAATAAGCAACTCCGGCATACTTGGCATACCCATACTATTCTCCTTCTTTACATGTAAATGTCAAATTTAAAATCCGCCCATTATACCACAGCGATGGGCATTTTAGTCCACATTTGCCCACGTGCTAATAAAACTTTCCACATCTAATCTGGAGGTTTTATGGCGAGAGGCACTAGCAATACACATCAGCTCACCAAAAGCCCTCTCCAAATCATCATTAATAAGCAAATAATCATAATCATGCATGCATGTCATTTCGCTGACGGCGTTATTAATGCGTCTTTCTATAACAGAAGCTGTGTCTGTCCCCCTGGCATTAAGGCGTCTTTGCAACTCTATTTGATCAGGCGTTGTGATAAAAACTGAAGTAGTAATGTTCCCAAACTTTTCACGAACAATTTTATGGCCTTGTACATCAATGTCAAAAACGACTACCTTGCCTTCTTTGAGTGCCTTTAAAATAGGTTTCAAGGAAGTGCCGTAGTAGTTATCATGCACTTTTGCCCACTCCAAAAAAGCACCCTCGTCAATCTCTTTTTCAAAGACTTCTTTGGAGATGTAGTGGTAATTTACCCCCTCAACCTCTCCTTCTCGCGGCTCTCTTGTGGTAGTAGAGATGGAAAAATACGAGCCTTCAAGGGCGTTAAGAAGATGGCGCAACAGTGAGCTTTTGCCTGAACCGCTTGGCCCAGAAACTACTAAAATATTTCCTTTCACGCGCCTACTCTCCATCAAAACTAATTGAAATATTAATTTTCATAGCCTTGAGTGCTTCTTTGAGCTTTGTTTGCTCAAAAGCATTTGCTAAGGCTTTGCCAACTTCTTTTTTAATTTCTTCTTTAAGTGCCGCTGTGTCTTCCCGAGACTTTGTTTTCACCTCTTCTACCGCCTCGCCAAGGGCCGCTTTGAGCTCCATTTCACTCAAACCACCAAAGGGATCATCAAGCGCATCAACCTTTAGCCCCATCAACGCATCTTCTGGCGTCTCTTCTTCTTTTTCAATAACTTCTTTTTTTGGCTCTTTCTGAGGGGCTTCTAAAATCGCGGCTTCATCCAAAGATTCTTCTTCATCCAAAGATTCTTCT